>NZ_BCBO01000003.1:0-64668 GCF_001320835.1 Pseudomonas sp. NBRC 111138
AATATGAGCGGATAGCTCATCCAACGTATGACGTATCGGAAAATAATGATCATCGCTCACCTCCTTTTAGGAAGCGAAGACGATAAGTCACAGGCTGGCGTTTGGATTGAACGAAAGAGCTACAATCGAATGATGAATATCCTCGCTTGACCTTATAGCGGCTAGAAGGTTTGTAATCGACAGGATCAAGTGTATTTAGAGGAGCGGCCCCATGAGTTCGTGTGACAAATCCTGTGGCTGTGGCCCGGCTTCAGCAGGCCCAGAAGCAGCAGCTAAGCCATTAAATGAAGGGACATGGATCAGCAAATTTTCAGTACCAAAAATGGACTGTCCTTCCGAAGAACGGATGATCAGACTCGCGCTGAATGGCTTGCAGGAAATAGCTTCACTTTCTTTTGACCTATCCGGTAGACAGGTGAGTGTTTTTCACGAAGGGGCCGTAGAGCAGATCGCTACCAAGTTGGAGTCACTTGGCTTGGGGGCAAGGCTATTAGATACGCAGCCCATCAGCCCAGAGTCCGTATCAGCCAACAGTGCCAATGAAGAGCAAAACGCTTCAAAGGAAGCCAGCACATTAAAAATATTGCTCGGCATCAATGGTGCAATGTTTCTCGCCGAAATGAGTGCTGGCCTGATTGCCCAATCGACGGGGCTGATTGCCGACTCGCTGGACATGTTTGCTGATGCGGCCGTTTACGGGCTGGCCCTCTTTGCGGTCGGCCGCAGCGCGGGAATGCAAGTACGTGCAGCACACCTGGCAGGTATGTTTCAGATCATTCTAGCTTTGGGTGTGCTTTTGGAAGTTGCTCGACGCTTTCTCTATGGCAGTGAACCTGAATCGATGCTGATGATGGGGATAGGCGCCGTCGCGCTGGTGGCAAACGTCACTTGCCTGTGGCTGATCTACAGCCACCGCGAAGGAGGAGCACACATGAAAGCGAGTTGGATTTTCTCAGCCAACGATGTGATTGCGAACGTTGGCGTAATCGCTGCAGGAGCATTGGTCGCTTGGACAGGGTCTCCGTACCCAGACTTGGTGATTGGTACGGTCGTTGGCCTGATCGTTTTGAACGGCGCACGTCGAATCCTGGCTCTAAAAGCTTAACTATTCCAATCGGCGAGCGGCCTGTAGCTAAGGCCGCAAGCCTCTAACCTAGTCGCTTAATGCAAGCTCACTTCGGCGAGCGCCGATGAGGGATCTATACCCAACAGCGAGCGAAAGGTTCTGGAAAAGTGGGCTGAGTCGGAGAAGCCTGACGCGTGCGCAGCGGTGGTTATAGGTTCTCCGGATGCCAGATGTCGAACAGCTTGGGTCAGTCGTAGCCATTTAGCATAGCTACGCAGCGGCAAACCGGTTTGTTCCACGAACCAATGCGAGAATCGAGTTGGGGACAGGTGTACCAGTGCTGCCAACTCTTCACGTCGTACCATGCCCTGGTAAATGGCCGTGCTGACTATTGCCAGGCGAGGATCGGCGACTGGAGGTGCATCGGTTATCTGTAGGGCTTTTCGCACTGCGGACCGAGTGTCTCCCGCGCCTGCCTTCAAGGAGTCAGCAATTAGTGCGGCGTCAGCCGGGGCGATATTGATCGGAATCGGCGTCATGGTCTTCGGCAAAACCTGGCCCTCTTCTGCCAAGACGTCCAAGTAGATTGAAACGATGAGGGCTCCGCTGATTCGATGCCGAACACCGGCTGGAATAAACACTGCAAACTCGGTGTGCTGACGCGGCAGGCATTCCACTGTTACAGGCACGTCGATACCTATAGCTATTTGGTGAGCCTGATGCTGATGCCAATCTTGATGACCAGCATGCCCAGCAAAAACCGCTAACCCAGGCGTTAGCCATGCGCGACCAGACCACCTTAGGACACGTACTGGAAGGTGGCGCTCCATCGTCAACGTTTGCTTGGCGACGCGGGGCTAATCACGCTTATGACCAATAAAAACGATGCGCCGCTGACAATACATATATCTGCGAGATTAAACGCGGGCCAGTGCCAGCCTTGATAGTGAAAATCCAGATAGTCCACGACAAAGCCTCGCAAAGAACGGTCGATAAGATTGCCAACAGCCCCACCCAAAACGAGACAATAGCCCAAGACTTCGCTCCAGTGACGTTCCCGTTGAAGGATCGCGACGAGCGTCAATGCTACGGCTAGCGCAACAACAACGAAAAGGTAACGCTGCCAGCCTCCAGCGTCAGCCAAGAAGCTGAACGCGGCGCCGGTATTGCGTGCATGCACTATGTTGAAAAATGAGCCTACGGCGACCGATGAGCCCAGCTCATAAAGGTGCTCGACGCCAAGCTTTAGACTTTGATCGATCAACGCCAGGACCGCTGCAATTCCCCACCACAAAGTAGGCGGCTGTACACGAGCTGTCATTGGGAAACCGTTCATTGGCTATTCCGTAGTAACCGTTCCAGTACATCTGAAACTGGTATTTTTTGAAAAGCACTGACTCTTGCTCGTGCGGTATCACCCACTGGGATCCAGGTCTTGGAACAGCAAAGCAGGCATCGTGTCCGTATCATTTGCGCAGCAAGCGCAGGCCATTCAGTACTACCAACAGGCTTACCCCCATATCCGCGAATACCGCCATCCACATCGTAGCGTGACCAGTGAGCGTAACGGCTAGGAAGATGGCTTTAACGCCCAGCGCGAGCGCAATGTTTTGCGTAAGTACTGCTCCGGTCTGGCGGGAGAGACGAATGAAGGCAGGAATCTTGCGCAAATCATCATCCATGATTGCTACGTCAGCAGTCTCGATCGCCGTATCGGTGCCAGCTGCCCCCATCGCGAAGCCCACATCAGCCCGAGCAAGCGCAGGGGCATCGTTTATTCCGTCACCGACCATGCCGACGGTGCCTTTATGATCGATCAAGGCTTCGATGGCTTTGAGCTTATCGATCGGTAGGAGATTGCCCTTGGCCTCGTCAATGTTTACCTGCGCGGCAATTGCCAGCGCGGTATGTGGGTTGTCCCCTGTCAACATCACAGTCTTCACACCTAACGCGTGAAGCTCCTCGATTGCGGCTCGGCTGGTGGCTTTTACCGTATCGGCGACTGCAAACAACGCCAGCGCCCGTTTGTCATCGGACAGAATGACTACAGTTTTCCCTTGCCGCTCAAGGTGGCCCAGGGCGGCTTCGGTATTAGGTGAGCAGAACCCCAACTCCTCCAACAAACGATGGTTACCCAACTGGTAGCGCTTACCCTCGATCTCGCCGCGGACCCCTCGGCCCAGCAGCGCTTCGAAGTTATCCACTTCCAGCAACCGCAGCGATTGCTGGGCCGTTTGTTTGGCAATAGCCCGCGAAACCGGATGATCCGAACGTTGGGCAAGGCTCGCGGCGGCAATGCGATAATCTCTAGATAATCCATCAGCTAGAGGCAGGAAATCGGTCTGTACGGGCTTGCCATGGGTAATGGTCCCAGTTTTATCCAAGGCCAGATGGGTGATCTTGCGACCGCTTTCCAGGTACGCCCCGCCCTTGATTAAAATGCCTTTTCGCGCCGCTGCCGCGAGGCCGCTTACAATGGTCACCGGGGTCGAAATCACCAGTGCGCAAGGGCAAGCGACTACCAGAAGCACCAGCGCCCGATAAATCCAGTCAGCCCATAATCCGGCCATAAACAGGGGCGGGAATATCGCAACGGCAAGGGCGAAGAAAAACACCGATGGCGTATAAACCTTGGCGAACTTATCGACGACCCGCTGGATCGGGGCGCGTGAACCTTGGGCTTCCTCCACAGCATGAATAATCCGGGCCAGTGTCGTATTGCTGGCCTCAGCCGTCACGCGGTACTCGAAGGAACCGGACTCATTGATCGAGCCGGCATAAACAGGGTCACCGACAGCTTTCTCGATGGGCAAGCTTTCCCCGGTGATAGGGGCTTGGTTTACGGTAGAGTTGCCGGAGATCACGTTGCCATCCAGACCAATGCGCTCGCCGGGGCGAACTCGAACCAAGGAGCTGATCTGGACGGTTTTGACATCTACGTCCAGCCAACTGCCGTCTGCCTGGCGCACCGTTGCATGATTTGGGGTCAAGTCCATCAGTCCTTTGATCGCATTGCGTGCACGATCCAACGACTTGGCCTCAACCAATTCGGCAACAGTAAATAAAAACATGACCATCGCCGCTTCTGGCCACTGCCCAATCAGGACCGCTCCCGTCACCGCAATGCTCATCAACGCGTTTATGTTGAGATTGAAATTTTTGAGAGAGATCCAACCTTTCTTGTAAGTCGCGGGCCCGCAGAGTGCTACCGAGATTAAAGCTACAGCAGCAATCACCCATTCGGGGGCTGCCTGGGTGAAATGCAAAATTTCCGCGCCTACCGCAGCAATACCAGACAGCGCTAACGGCCACCAGGTGCTTTTGCGCAGTGATTCAGCTTCAAACTGGCTTTGCTGCTTATCCGCGCCTGGTACGTCGACCGCGCCATTCAACGGTTCCGCCTGCATACCAAGCGATGACACGGCCGCTTCGATTCCCAGGGTATGTGGCAATTCGTGCCAGACACCTAGAGTACGGTTCATCATGTTGAATTCCAATTTCTGAATTCCAGGCATCTTTGCAAGCTTGCCCTCAATCATCGCCTGCTCGGTAGGACAGCACATTTGCCCAATCCGGAAACGACTCAAGCGAGCCGTGTCGTTGACAACGGCTGATGACACTTTGGATGCGCACGCGCTTGGGCCATCCGTTCCAGATGCAGAGCAACATGCATCGGTAACAACCGAGGTGGTGGGCTCGTTCGGTTCGGTAGGTGGATATTGAGAAGATGTCGGAGATGAAGTGGAGCAGCTTGTCTTTCCGCCGTTGCCTCCAGCAGAGCAGCCATCCGCACTTTTGGTTGTTGAAAGCGCAGGATTCACGTCCGAGGTCTTAGAAGAACAGCAACTGGTAGTTCGATCTCGATCGGTTTCGTCTTCACCCGATGTTGCGGAAGTCGCACAGCAGCTCCCGGATGCGACAGGGTCAAAAACGTCCACGCCCGCTGGCTTTTTTGGTGCTTGCTCGTCACCGCAACAGTTTTTCATGAGAACGCTCTCCGCTTTTCATGGCGAGAGTGAACACCTTATAGCCACTATAAGGTCAAGAGATTCTTCGATGCCTTAAGGCATCCACCAGCGACCATTCATGTTCAACGTGATCACAGTGAGTAAGTGGCCGGTAGTAGATAGGAAATGCTGCTTCCCCTCGCGCCTACGGTGTTGGCATCAACGGCGTCCTATTTCGTGACGCTAATATCAGGCGGCATCCCGTCCTCACAGCAAAGCACACAGGGCACTTGCCCTATGCGGCGGCCGACGAGCAGCACAGAAGCTCTGCTACGAAGGTAAGCAGCCATGTGCAGAGCAAAGCGTCCAAACTCGAGTTGAAGAGATCGGCGGGGAGGGTTTTCATCGATCAGAGGCCTGGCGATCGGTAGAACGGTGAGCAAGGATTTGCTTGTTGCCTGACGCGAGTAGAATGAGGATTCCAGCAACTATAGGGTCAAGAGAAATGAATGCGCCCACGTACACGATCGGTGCCTTGGCGAAGCTGACCGATACCAAAGCCGTAACCATCCGCTATTACGAGCAGTCAGGGCTGCTGCCTTCTGCTGGAAGATCACCGTCGGGTTATCGCTTTTACACAGATGAAGAGCGCAACCGGCTGCTGTTTATCCGTCGCAGCCGCGCGCTTGGGTTCAGCGTCGATGACATTCGCGATCTACTCGGCCTGGCTGACCGACGCGACGCTTCCTGCGCCGCTGTGGATGCGAAAGTGCAAGGGCAACTCCAACAAGTTCGAATCCGTATTCAGGACTTACGAGGTTTAGAAGCCGAACTGACACGACTGAGTGTTTGCTGCCACGGTGGTGTTATAGAGCAATGTCGCATCATTGAATCATTGTCGAATCGTAGTTAACGCGGCAAAAGACTCCATGTGCGTAGAGATTGTACGAGGTGAGAATCGTCATTGTGCAATAAAGTCCGCTATCTTGGTTTATTTCAGGATGCGTGCCTTAGGATTGTCCTGTGGTTCGCAAATTTGCCATCCCATTAAAACCGCATGCGGCGACATGTGGGAAAATCGATGGTAATAGCTCTAAGTTAACCGTGCTCAGTTATCATTATTGAACCACCGACACCTCCGTGCTTATTAAATTTCTGACGCAAAGTGCTTAACCGTGCGACAGGGTAAATTCATTGCCGCTTTGAAATGTGCAGCTTACCGCCTGTTTTGCACCCTTGCTCGGCTTACGGGGTTCACCGAGTTCGGGGGACTTCATGTCACGGCGGCAGCGTTGGCCCATGTTGTCATCCGCCATCCAAGGGTTTCATTGGACATGGCTCTCCGGCGCTTGAACACCCGCCATCCCGCTGAGGGGAAGCGCCAGGCTAATCAGGAAAATCAGGCAAAGCCGTAGACAGCGTGTCATGGGCTGAAGTGTAGCCAGTAGAAATGGTGCTAACAATCACGCTCCAGGCTTCTGGGTTAGCTGCCAGAAACCTCTATTGCGCGCTCATTTCCATTTCAGGACTTAGCGTGCCTAACCATGCGACAAGACAGATGATGAGGATTGCCATCAGGAATTCGAATTTCATGCTGCGGCGCAAGGCATTGACCGCTACAGAGTATTGACCATTGCGAACCGAGCGCTCCAATAGCGGGCTTAAGTGAAAGCGGTTCAGCGTCGCTAAAACGATCATCCCGGCAAAGAGCAGGATCTTCAAAAACAGCAACTGGCCATAGGTACTGAGCATGACCTCATCAAGGTTGGGACCGACGATGAAAAGGTAATTTACTACTCCCGTAACGCTTATGATCGCAACAATCACACCGCCGGCCGACTCAAAGCCAGTCAGCACGCGGGCAAGAATACGTGCTTCCTCCTCACCCTTCAGCGATTTCAACCGTAGCAGTAGAGCGAAGGCCGCTAGAGCACCCAACCAGCCACCTGCCGCTAATAAATGGAAAATGTCGCTGAGAAAATGCCAGTAGCGGCGGCTGCCTTCGTCCATGGCACCATGCCCCGTCCAGGCTAGCGTGGCCAACGCGATTGCTCCACAGACGGTGACGATCCAGAGGCTGGGTGTCGGATATCGTTTATTCAACGCGACGCCCAGAATTGCCCCCACCAAGGCGGCTATCCGAACCATCCAGGTCAGCCCAACGTCGGTGCCCATGATGACCATTTCAAAAATGTGGTGATGTAGCTCCATAAGCTCCGATACACCGCTCATTGCTTTTGCAAGCAACAACATCGCAGCAAGGGACAGAACTACACCTGCAACAGAAGTACCGTAGAGAAGCGACTCAAAGTTCAAGACCGTGCCCGATACCCTTTCCTTTCCCCTGAGGCTGTACAAGCCAAATATGGCCAGTCCAAATAACAACATCAGGTCAAAATAGAGAGCAAAGCGAACCACGATATTTAATGAGTCGCTCATGGATTATTTCACTTTGAATGAAAAGTTGCCGGTGATCGGGTGGGTGTCCGAAGACACTGCACGCCATTCAACTTTGTAGGTGCCGGTGGTCAGCGGTGCAGCCGGCGTAATCACCATGGTTTTCGGATCACCACCAGCAGCGACGGCGGCCTTTACACCCATGGGTGAGTTAGGCATGCCTGGCATGTCGGTCATGATCAGCTTTGCACCGGAGAACTGAGTGGTGAGATTCTCAGAAAAATGCAGTTCGATTTTCGACGGAGCCGCCGCATCCGAGCCTTCTGCCGGAGTGGAAGAAAGTAGTTTTGGATGTGCCTGGGCCACTGCACTCAGAAGCAAACCAGCAGTGATTGCAACAGCCACGGACGTAGTTTTAAGGAATGACATGCAAGACTCCTCACAGCAAGCGCTGTTGATTCGAGGTTTTTTGGGAGGAACTAGTTTTTAATTTCTTTAAAAACCACTGTTGATTAACTTGGAGCCCCCGTCCTCTTCGCCAGGTTGAACAGGAGAAACTCGCTAGCCCTAACGTCACAGTGCGAGAACACGATGCCACACGATCACAAACTGTTCGATTACATTTCAGTCAGCTTGATCCGATGTTTGGCATCTAATCGTTGAGCGTAGCAAGACCTGGAAAAGACACGGCGTACCGCAGGACAGGGGAGCTCAATCACTTTGAAAAATCCGCAGAGGCGTAGCAAACGCAGAACGCCAAGACGTCGTTGGTCCCAATGTTTTGTCGCTCAGCTAACCGTGGAATCGACGGCCGGAAACTCAAGATGAAAAGCCGTTTTCCCGTCGCCTGACGTACACCAGATCTTGCCATTGTGCGCTTCGACAATTGATCGGGTAATTGACAGACCTAGCCCTGCGTTGCTCGGACTTCCTTCTCGCCGCGCTGGGTCCACGCGATAAAAACGATCAAACAGCTTTTCAAGGTGTTCGGGGGCAATGGGCTCACCATAGTTTTCCACGACAACCGTTACCGACGCATCCTTGTGCTGAATATCGACACTGATTGACGTCCCTTCATAGGTGTAGCGCAGCGCATTTGAGAGCAGATTGGAAATCGCTCGGTGGAGCATAAGAACATCACCTCGCACGCTCCCCCGTCCTGAAACCTTGAGCTCGATCCCTCGTTCATCAGCCAACAGGCGGTAGTACTCAAGCAATTTTTCCACGACAGCCACCAGGTCTATTGGCTTGCTCTCGTGCGTAATTAGACCATTGTCAGATTTCGCCAGAAAAAGCATGTCATCAATCATCCGGCTCATGCGCTTCAAGTCATCAAGATTGGAGTACAAATTGTCTTCGTAGTCCTCGATGTTTCTTTTTCTCGAAAGCACCACTTCAGTGTGGGTCATCAAGTTGCTCACGGGGGTCCGTAGTTCGTGGGCAATGTCTGCCGAAAAGTTGGATAACCGGACAAATGCATCGTCGAGCCTGGATAACATGGCGTTGAACGACAACACCATCTGTTGAAGCTCTTTCGGAACGGGTGCCAGGGGAATACGCTCCTTGAGTGATTTTGCTGACATGGAGGCAGCAACCCATGTGACCTGGCGGATAGGCCGCATGCCACTGCTAGCTACCATCCAGCCGAGTGCAGCACTGACCAATGCGCTGATCACCAACCCTATCCAAAACCATCGTTCGAGCGTCTCGAAAAAGGACATATGCTGCGTAACGTCAAAAATCAACATGACAGTTAATGGCCTTTCTTGTCCCGTCACTACGGATTGCGCAGTCACACCACGGAACATCTGCTCTTGCTCCCGCCATTCCCAGACGGTTGTGTTTGTGGTTGTTCGAAACGCCTTCGGAACGTCGACCGGGCCGGGATCCGCAAACAGCACCTTGCCGTCGCCATCGATGATAAGCGCAGTCAAATCACGGTGTGCGCCCAGCAGCGCTTCTAACTCCGGTTTAGCCTCGCTGAATTGATCGATGTTGCTCAGCCCGGACAAGATCCGCTGGGTCGAGTGGAGTTTTTCGTACAATGCCTGCTGATCCAGCATCTTGAAATGATGCCGGCTGAGGTTATTGAAACTGAGTCCGGCGACCGTGAGCACGGCCGTTACCGCGAGCATAAACATCAGACTCATACGAGTCGTCAGGGACATCCGGTTCATCACGACTCCGAATCTGGTGCATCGAGCATGTAACCCATTCCCCTTGAGGTATGAATCAACTTGACCTCAAAATCGTCGTCTATCTTGGCCCTGAGCCGTCTCACTGCAACCTCGATAACGTTGGTATCGCTGTCGAAGTTCATATCCCAAACCTGGGAGGCGATAAGAGACTTTGGCAGCACCTCCCCTCGACGACGCAGCAGAAGCTCAAGCAACGCGAACTCTTTGGCCGTAAGGTCTATGCGTTTGCCTCCTCGGATGGCTCGACGCTTGAGCAGGTCCACTTCAAGGTCAGCCAGTTTCATAAAGGTTTGCGAAGGTGCGCTGCTACCGCGACGCAGCAGCGTTCTGACTCGAGCAAGCAATTCAGAAAACGCGAAGGGTTTGATCAGATAGTCATCCGCACCGAGTTCAAGTCCCTTCACTCGGTCTTCAACGCGGTCTCTGGCGGTGAGAAAAAGCACCGGGACGTCTTTCCCGGAAGCGCGCACCTTCTGCAGGACTTCCCAGCCATCCAAACCCGGCATCATGACGTCGAGAATCAGCAGATCATAGGCTTCGCTCAAAGCGTGCTGAAGCGCCTCTTTTCCATTCGTGAAACGGTCGACATTGAACCCGGCCTCGTTGAGCCCTTGCTGCAAATAGATACCTATTTTTGGTTCGTCTTCAGCGACAAGAAGTCTCATGAGGTCGTTCTCAGATAAAGGTTAAGCGGAGTCTGCAACGAAAACTGGCAGCCAACCAGCAACTGACAGAAAAGTAATCTTGGCTTCAGGTAGATGTCAGCGAGTGCTGGCTAGGGTTCAGACATGAGCACTTCATTGGTGCTCGACCGACCTCTGAGCGATGAATCGTATGGAAGTCGGATTCCCTCATGAGGAGCTACCCCGATGAACCACCTGAAAATGCTGTTTTTTGTAAGCTCGATACTGGTCTCGGCTTCTGTGTGGGCTGAAAGCGGCGGAGATCGTGTGATTGAGCGTATGGAAGGTTTGCGCGACAAGGCCGAGGCCACGTTGATGAAAGCTGAACAAGCCCCTGAAGGAGAGCGTCACGTCCACATGGCAGAACACATGAAGATGCTTGGCGACATCATGAGCCAGCTCCACAACGATCACCCAGATGCCTCAATGTCACCCCAACAGCATCTAGCCTGGATGGAGAAGCACGACAAAATTGTTGACGACGTTTTGCGCCAGATGCAGCGCGAGCACAAATTGATGCTTTCAGAAAACCATCAATAAACGCCCCCAGGATAAGTACTTGTCAGCATCTTGTTGCGGCGTCAATTGGACGCCGTATCTATTTAGAAAACTGACAAAGAAGTAATGCCCAAGTCAGTTAGCTGGCAGCTGAGCATCATTAGCATAGCCAATGTTCCCACGTATTCCTGAGGTCACCATGAAAACTACGCTCGCTACCCCGTTCATCGCAGCAATGACCCTTTTTTTCGCTGCTACGGCTATGGCTAATGCTGGGCATGGACAAGACGACATAGGCCAGCCTGGTGTGGCCTCTGACGTTACCCGCACTGTAGAGGTCGAGATGGGCGACATTTTTTTCAAGCCTAAAAGCATCGACGTAAAACCTGGTGAAACAATCCGCTTTGTCCTTCGCAACGAGGGTTCGCTGCTGCATGAGTTCAACATCGGCAAAGCCGCTGCTCATGCAGCACACCAGAAAGAAATGGCAAGCATGTTCAAGAACGGAACATTAAGCCCTACCGGTACCGGGAAGATGAGCGGCATGAGCCACGGCATGGGCGGAATGAAGATGGTCGCAATGGAGCATGACGACCCTAACAGTGTCCTGATTGAGCCTGGCTCAACCCAAGAGCTGATCTGGACCTTCAACGACAGTGCAGGGCTTCAGTTTGCCTGCAACGTGCCGGGGCATTACCAATCGGGAATGGTCGGCGAATTTGATCTGAAATAAACCGGGTCGGCTGTTTCTGCCGGCCCGACGCAAGAGTTGGCTACGCTAAGTCGCAAGTAACATAGCAACGCTTCTCAGCCGGGGTCCGTGCGGAAACATCACCGCACCACTGTGGAGCCGCAAATCAGCGTTGTACTGAATATGCTCATTTCTAGTAGCACCTTACAAGGGGAATAGACATGCCTACCACCTCTGGCCATCACGACCATAATCACACCCATGCTGCTTCCCGGGATGATGCTGATCTACATGACCCGGTGTGTGGAATGGCAGTCACTTCGTCGAGTAAATTTGCTGAGACTTACCAAGGACAGACGTATCGGTTCTGTAGCCTGAAATGTCAGGAGAAGTTTCGAGCGGACCCTGAGCGCTACAGTGGCCACGTGGTGCGCAACGAGTCAGGCAGCACAACGCCGGAGTCTGCGGTACAAACGGGCACTGAATTTACGTGCCCGATGCATCCTGAAATACGGCAGACCGGCCCCGGTAACTGTCCTAAATGTGGCATGGCACTAGAGCCTGTCATGCCGGCGCTTGATGAAGAAGAAAATCCTGAACTCCGGGATTTCAATCGCCGCTTCTGGTGGTCGCTGCCCTTAACCGTGGTCGTAACCGTGCTCGCGATGGCGGGTCACTCGTTACAACTTCTTCATGGTTCGGCTCAAAACTGGATCGAGTTCGCTCTGGCGACACCCGTGACCTTATGGGCAGGATGGCCTTTTTTTGTAAGGGGACTGGCCTCGGTTAAAAATCGCAGTCCCAACATGTGGACTCTGATTGGGTTGGGCACCGCCGCAGCTTATCTGTACAGCGTCATAGCAACGCTCTTCCCCCAAAGTTTTCCCTCCAATTTCATGCAAGATGGACGTATCGGCGTTTACTTCGAAGCGGCAGCGGTCATCATCTCGCTCACGTTGCTTGGCCAGATCCTTGAGCTCAAAGCCCGATCACAAACTTCCGCCGCCATTAAGTCTCTTCTCGGCCTTTCGCCCAAAACTGCACGCCGGATCAATGCCGATGGCCAGGAGGAAGACATTCCTCTCACACATGTGCACCTGGGAGACCACTTACGGGTCAGACCGGGTGAAAAGGTGCCAGTTGATGGTTCGGTACTTGAGGGTGAAAGTGCGGTGGATGAGTCGATGCTCACTGGCGAGCCAGTCCCGGTAATGAAGAAAGCTGGAGATAGCCTGATCGGCGCCACGCTGAATACGCATGGGAGCCTGGTGATGGAGGCCCAGAAGGTCGGTGCCGAAACCATGCTGTCCCAGATCGTACAGATGGTCGCGAGAGCTCAGCGTTCCAAGGCGCCGATGCAACGAATGGCCGACTCGATTGCCGGCTACTTCGTGATGGGTGTTATCGCGATTGCGATAATGACATTTATCGGTTGGGGGCTTTTCGGCCCTGAGCCCAGTTGGGTGTTTGGTCTAATCAACGCTGTCGCCGTGCTGATCATCGCTTGTCCCTGTGCGTTGGGACTTGCTACGCCTATGTCGATCATGGTGTCGACAGGTAAAGCAGCCAGCATGGGTGTTTTGTTCAGAGATGCCAGTGCAATTGAAAGCCTTTGCAGAATCGACACGCTGATTGTCGACAAGACAGGCACCCTGACAGAGGGACGGCCCGTGTTTCACAGCGTGGAGGCCACTCCCACCTTCAATCCCGACGACGTCCTTCACCTGGCTGCCAGCCTTGATCAGGGCAGCGAGCATCCTTTAGCACATGCGATCGTCGATCACGCCCGAGCCGAGAACATAAAGCTCACCAAGCCCGAATCCTTTGAGTCGGATTCGGGTATCGGCGTCAGTGGCGTTGTCGATGGCAAGAAGCTCCAGCTGGGGAACACAGCGTTGATGGAAGCCGCAGGCGTGAGCACCAACTCCCTACAAGAGCGCGCTGAGGTGTTGCGACTTGACGGCATCAGTATTATCTACCTCGCCGTCGACGGCGCATTGGCAGGTTTGTTGGCCGTATCAGATCCGATCAAGCCAACCTCAAAAGAGGCCGTCACCAAGCTTAAGGCTCACAACGTGAAAATCATCATGGCTACTGGGGACGGGCTTACTACCGCTCGGGCTGTCGCCAGGGAGATGGGGATTGAAGAGGTCCACGGTGAAGTCAAACCCCAAGACAAGGAACGTCTGGTGGCAGACCTACAGCAACACGGGCGAAAAGTGGCCATGGCAGGTGACGGTATCAACGATGCTCCGGCCCTGGCGCGAGCAGATGTGGGGATAGCCATGGGAACGGGGACTGACGTGGCGATGAATAGCGCGCAACTCACGCTGGTCAAAGGTGACCTGATGGGGATCTTACGAGCACGAGCTCTTTCGGTCGCCACAGTTAAAAACATGCGCCAGAATTTGGGCTTTGCTTTTCTCTACAACTCAATGGGTATACCTCTTGCCGCTGGTTTGCTCTATCCATTGACGGGGCACCTCCTGTCGCCAATGATCGCTGCCATAGCCATGAGCGTCAGTTCCGCGTCGGTAGTTTTCAATGCATTGAGGCTGAGGAATACCCGAGTTGACTGACCTTCAAAATTGCAGCGGTTTTAACTCGGGGGGAATGGCGATCCATGTGCTTTCTTCAATCCCTTTAAGCGCGCATTCGCCCTTTGCACAGCGGCCATTTTTTCGGGCCGCTTCATGCGCTTCCACTTTCTGATGTCTTCCTTATTCCGCCCGCAGCTCACACACAGATCACCACTGAGTTGGCAAACCGAGATACAAGGATTCTCGATTTCTTTTGCCATGGTCAGTCCCCCTTAGCTTTATGTAGTTGAGCCACGCGACGTTTCCAGTCGCCTATGTGCGTGCGTTGGCACTCTTGCTCCGAGTCAAAGCGGACATTGCGGTCTGAAACAGGCAGGTCAAGATTGGCCTCTTTCAAGGCGATCGCCGTCAACTCAAAGATGCGGGCCTTCGCGTCAATCTCGGCCCGCTTCCTGTCAGCCAGGGTTTCGAACACCCAGATGACCTTCAGGGTTTCAGCCAACGCACTTAGGTCAGCGGTGTGAGTGAGCCAAATAAACCCCTTTATCTCGTCCTTTGCTGTTTCGCACGCGTCGGTGAGCGTGACGATCAACTGGCGCTCGATCCGAGCCAGTTCACGTTTACCGGGCGGCATCGGTGTGTCCTATAGAGGTTGTGCTGGACAGGCGCTGAGTCATGTCTGCCGGAACTCGACGGTCAGGTGGCTGACTTCGTGAACTGTTTTGAGACGCTCACGAATGCTCTCGGCGTTCACAGTGGCTTCACCTAGAACGCTGACGATCGCCGCGCACGCTTGAGGTCCCACCCTCCAAACGTGCAAGTCTGTAATGGTAGCGCCACCAGGTTTCTCAACGAGTTCGCGGATTTCCTCGGCAACGTGCGCGTCGGTCTGATCGAGCAACACGCCCGCAGTTACCCCCATCAAGGTCCAGGCCCAACGCGCGATAACGATAGCGCCGACGATACCCATGACCGGGTCGAGCCACACCCAACCCAGATATCGACCGGCAAGCAAGGCAGCGATGGCCAGAATCGACGTCAGCGCGTCTGCAACGACGTGGACATAGGCGGACCTCAAGTTGTTGTCGTTTCCGTTGTGGGCATGAGGGTGATCGTGGTCGTGCCCATGTCCATGTCCATGCCCATGCCCATGCCCATGACCCAGCAGCAGGGCACTGACAATGTTGACGAGCAAACCGACAACGGCGATGAGGGTCGCGGTGCCAAACTGAACCGGTGTTGGCTGCAACAAACGCATGAACGATTCAACGCCAATGCCCAACGAAATCATGCCAAGAATCAGCGCCGAGGCGAACCCGCCCAAGTCTCCAACCTTTCCTGTACCGAAACTGTAGCGCTGGCTGGTAGCGTGGCGTTTTGCGTATCCGTAAGCGGCCGCCGCGATGCCCAATGCGCCGGCATGGGTTGCCATGTGGAAGCCATCGGCCAGTAACGCCATCGAACCCGTGATATAGCCGGCGGTGATCTCCCCGATCATCATTACCACCGTAAGTGCTACAACCCAAAGCGTACGCTTGGCATTCTCATCGTGCGCTGAGCCTAGAAACACGTGGTCGTGTGTGTAATCGATGTCGGTCCTGCTCATACGTGTTTACCTGGATGCATTCACTTGGAGTACCGGCGGATAGCTTCAAGAAGCTCTTCGACGCCCTTGTTACGCTCTTCTTCGCTGAGAGCGGGGTTCGCGACATGTGCTCGTGCGTGATCCTCGATGATCTCCTCCATCAGCCCGTTGATGGCACCCCGAGTGGCCGCAACAAGATGTAGTGTCTTGGCGCAGTCGAAGTCCGATTCCAATGCTCGTTCAACAGCTTGAATTTGCCCGGCAATACGTTTTACACGTTTAAGAAGATCGTCTTTGTGTGATGCGATATGACCCACGCTATACCCCCCCTACCTATATAGGGTCGCATGATAGGCCTCCCCCCTATACCTATGCAAGGTTCGCGGGAGGACAGATCAAAGCCGTTGACGAAACGAGAGGCATACAAAATCGTTGGATCAAGCGAGAGAGCCGCAATGTTGCCGTTAGCCGACCTTTACCGACGAGAACAATAGGACGCACTCCTGGAAACCGTTCAAATGGTAGCGAGCTAATTAGCAGCCGAGTGGTCAAGTCCCATAAAACTTCTCGAAATCTGCGCTCACGGCTTTGATTAGATAATCGTTGACCTTGCCATGGTGTCAACGTCGATGCTGTCGCTGCGGGGAAAAGACACCGCTCAGCACGAGGGTAATTCACATGGTCGTCTTAGATGTATCAGGCATTGGTTGCGGCAGCTGCGTCGGCAAAATCACCAGAGCGATCCAGGCACTGGACGACAACGCTACGGTCTCCGTCGATCGATCAACCGGTAAGGTGAGTGTTGAAAGTAGCGAAAACGCTGAACAGCTCCGTAAAGCTGTGGAGGCTGTTGGTTTTCCTTCCAAGATCAGCCATTGAATGGAGACGCCTGCTCCTGAGTAGAGCGTCGTCTGATGGTGAATACCTTTGAATCCGAAAGTACCTGAGCCGCTGTATCGGCCAAAGTTGGCTCGCATGCGCCTATGCTGCTAGTCACCGCGCAGAGCTTTGAGCAAACCCTTGAATGCTCCATTTAGCCGAGTAAAAGCGGCATCGAAACGTATCGCGTTTTCCGTGTATTTCGCGACCTCGACCTGCTGATCGACAGTATTTTGGTCCAAGGCAGGCTGAGCCGGCGTGCTGTAAAGCAAGTCGCGCCCGTATATAGCCACCGCCGATTCTTTCTTAAGAAAATGCTTTGCGTTTGTTGTTTTCAAAGAAAACGCAGTGGTAGCAGGTTCTTTGGTTTGGCTGGCGAGCACAGTAGAAAAATCCAAGTCTTGGGCTTTGAAGTTCGGAGTGTCAGCGTTCGCGATATTGTTACTTAAGATCTCAGCTCTTTGGCCACGATAAACTAACGCTCTTTCTGCGGAGCCTAATGCTTTCTCAAAATTAATACTCACAATTAATCACCCTCGGTGGCATTACTATCTTCTTTGATCATTGAACACCCAGCTGTTGCAGCAGCGCATTCAAGTCTCCTATTAATTTTAATGCAGAGACCTAGAACATCGCCTCCGTGAGAATTAATGGAACCCAAAGCAATGATTACACTTCAATCTTATATTCAATAAAAGTCGCGCAATGCGAAAAGATGGAGACCATACGTATTAAATAGCGTGTACTTCAAGAAAAATATTCCAAACTGACACAACTGTAATATTGGCCTAAGCTTCCTGACAGGGGGTGTCTCTTATAGTCCAACTGAGTCTTTTGCTCACCCCCAAAGAGTCCAATCCATGATGTGATTCAGAGGGGATATTTTCACACATCTGAGGTAGCCCATATGAACACCATCAAAACCTTGTTCGTCGTCGCAGCGCTGACTGTTTCCACTCTGGCCATGGCTGAAGGCGGTGGTGACCGGACTTTCGCACGTATGGAAGTGGCCAGGACGAATTCGATGGAATCGTACCAGGTAGCTCAAACGCAGAGCGCTCAACCGCCTGTCGCTGAAAGCAAAGCCAAAGCGATGGACCATAAAAACTGCTGAACGATCAGGCACGCGGCCAAGCTGACAGAAATGTAATCACGAAGGTGGTTTAGATGTGGCAATTTCTGAGCTCGCTTGCAATGAAAAATTCGTCTTTTTTTCGGTACGCGAAGCTCATCTTGCCAACTCACGGGTTGATTTGAACGGCTCCCTTTTGACTGATCGGAAATAAACGGCATGCATTCCAAAACCTCTAGACGGACATTCGTTAAAGGCCTGGCCGCCGGCGGCATCCTTGGTGGCCTTGGTCTGTGGCGCACTCCTGTATGGGCAGTGACCAGTCCCGGCCTGCCGAGCGTCCTCACCGGCAACGAATTTGATCTGTTTATTGGTGAAACGCCGGTAAACATCACTGGCTCGCCGCGCACAGCCATGACCATCAATGGCTCGTTGCCGGGGCCTTTGCTGCGTTGGCGCGAAGGGGAGACGGTCACTCTGCGCGTGAAGAACCGTCTGGA
Source organism: Pseudomonas sp. NBRC 111138 (assembly GCF_001320835.1). Lineage (NCBI taxonomy): Bacteria > Pseudomonadati > Pseudomonadota > Gammaproteobacteria > Pseudomonadales > Pseudomonadaceae > Pseudomonas > Pseudomonas sp. NBRC 111138. The sequence continues at coordinate 18,057 of NZ_BCBO01000003.1, forward strand.
TCAAGACACCTCCATCCACTGGCACGGCATTATTTTGCCTGCCAACATGGATGGCGTACCGGGTTTGAGCTTCCACGGCATCGCGCCCGACGGCATGTACGAATACAAGTTCAAGGTGCATCAAAACGGCACGTACTGGTACCACAGCCATTCTGGGTTGCAAGAGCAGGCAGGTGTTTACGGGCCAATAGTCATCGATTCGAAAGAGCCTGAGCCGTTTCAATACAATCGCGACTATGTGGTGATGCTGACTGACTGGACCGATGAGGATCCTGGGCGCGTCATGGCCAAACTCAAGAAACAATCGGACTACTACAACCACCACAAACGTACCGTGGGCGACTTCATCGACGACGTCAGCAAGCAAGGTTGGTCTGCTGCCGTCGCCGACCGGAAAATGTGGGCCGAAATGAAAATGAACCCAACTGATCTGGCAGACGTCAGCGGGGATACTTACACCTACCTCATGAATGGCCAAGCGCCGAACGGCAACTGGACCGGTATTTTTAAGCCTGGCGAGAAGCTACGCCTGCGCTTTATCAATGGCTCAGCGATGAGCTATTTCGATGTTCGCATTCCTGGTTTGAAAATGACCGTGGTGGCGGCCGACGGCCAATATGTCCAACCAGTCAGTGTCGATGAATTCCGAATCGCCGTGGCAGAAACCTATGATGTGATTGTTGAGCCTGCCACCGAGGAGGCTTACACAATCTTTGCCCAGTCCATGGATAGAACCGGCTATGCGCGGGGGACCTTGGCAGTTCGTGAAGGACTGAAAGCACCGGTACCGGCGATCGATCCGCGTCCGCTGTTGACCATGGATGACATGGGCATGGGCGGTATGGCTGGCATGGACCATGGCAGCATGGCTGGCATGGGCGGCGGCGATATGAAACAGGGTGACATGTCAGGTATGGCTGGCATGGATCACAGCAAGATGCAGGGAATGGACCAAGGTGACATGACCGGGATGACCGGCATGGGCAGTGGTGACATGACCAACATGGCCGGCATGGACCATAGCAAGATGGCAGGTATGGACAAAGGTGACATGTCCAACATGGCCGGCATGGACCACAGCAAGATGGCGGGGATGGACAAAGGCGACATGTCCGACATGGCCGGCATGGACCACAGCCAGATGGCAGGGATGGGCGGTATGGGAGGCGAGATGCAATCTCACCCAGCGTCCGAAACCAACAACCCGTTGGTTGACATGCAGGCCATGAACCCAACGCCAAAACTGAACGATCCAGGTATCGGTTTGCGGAACAACGGTCGACGGGTGCTCACTTACTCAGATCTGAAGAGCACTTTCCAGGACCCTGATGGCCGAGAGCCCAATCGCACCATTGAGCTGCATCTGACCGGTCACATGGAAAAGTTTTCCTGGTCCTTCAACGGCATCAAATTTTCTGATGCTGAGCCCCTTCGTCTCAAGTACGGGGAGCGTCTTCGCATCACCTTGGTAAACGACACCATGATGACGCACCCCATCCACCTTCATGGAATGTGGAGCGACCTTGAAGATGAAAACGGCAAGTTCATGGTACGTAAGCACACAATCGACATGCCACCGGGTACCAAGCGCAGCTATCGAGTAACCGCCGATGCTTTAGGTCGCTGGGCCTATCACTGCCACCTGCTTTTCCATATGGAAATGGGCATGTTCCGTGAAGTACGGGTTGATGAGTAAAGGAGACGATCTGTGAGCACACACCTAAATCGTAAATCGCTGATCGGTTGCCTCTTTGCTTTTGGCCTGATGGGTGGATTCTCCTGCGTAGCATTGGCAGTCGAAGAACGTGGTGATCCTTCACCTGCTACTTCTGCGGATGCGCCGAACAAGACTGCGACCACGTCAAACGAGGCAACGCCGAATCACGCGACGATACCTCATACCAAGATGCGCCATGAGTCGATGGATCATGACCATGAAAACAAGAAGGCGGATTGAGATCATGACCAAGAATTTTTTACGCCCAACGTTGATGGTATTGGCAGTTTCTACGAGTCCTGTCTTCTTTGCCGTGGCTCACGCCGCTGAAGAGATGGATCACTCGAAGATGAACCATGGCTCCATGGGAGCGATGGACCATAGCAACATGGGGGCTATGGACCACAGCAAGATGAAAATGGACGACGGTCAAATGACCGGCATGGAAAGTATGGATGAAGGGACGACGACAACCAGTCGAACCCCTGTCCCCGTACTTACCGATGCTGACCGTGCAGCCGCCTTTCCAGATGTCGCTGGTCATGGTGTCCACGACAAAACAATCAACTCTTTCATGCTGCTGGATAAGTTTGAATACCAGGATGCTGACAACGGTAGTGCGTTGGCTTGGGATGCGAAAGGATGGATCGGCGGTGACATTGATCGACTGTGGTTGCGCTCGGAAGGCGAACGTACCAATGGCGTGACGGAAAGTGCTGAATTATCCGCGCTCTGGGGGCACTCCATCGGACCGTGGTGGGACGTCGTCACCGGTGTACGACAGGATTTCAAACCAGGGTCTCCTCAAACCTGGGCCGCACTCGGCATTCAGGGCATGGCCCTCTACAACTTCGAGGCCGAAGCGACTGCCTACATCGGTGAGAACGGTCAATCGGCTGCTCGACTGGAAGGCGATTACGACATTCTGCTGACGAATCGATTGATCTTGCAGCCGACGGCCGAGGTCAATTTTTATGGGAAGAATGACCCTCAGCGCGGCATCGGGTCCGGATTAGCCAACACCGAAGTGGGGCTCCGATTGCGTTATGAGATTGTCCGCCAATTTGCCCCTTATATCGGGGTGAGTTGGAGCCGTTCCTATGGCAATACGGCAGACTTTGCACGTGAGGAAGGTGAAGATGCCAGCGAGGCACGCTTTGTCGCCGGTATCCGGATGTGGTTCTGAGAACCGGGCATGAAGATTACACTGAAGGCACTGATAGCTGCTGGTCTGGCCACCGTAGCAGCGGCTGCCGGCGTGGTATATTTCGGCGTGATCAATGTCGGGGCGGATGATCCCCACTCTGCCCCTGTCTACGCGCTACTTTCTATTGCTCGGGATCGCTCGATCGAAGTGCGCTCGCGCGACATTCAGGTCCCCGACCTGAGCCAAGAAGCCCTCATCCGTGAAGGTGCTGGCAACTACAACTCGATGTGTGTCGGTTGCCATTTGGCTCCGGGCCTTACAGGCACCGAACTGAGTAACAGCCTTTACCCCGCACCTCCGAACCTTTCAAAACTGGGCGTCGATGGGCACCCAGCCGGAGCTTTTTGGATCATCAAGCACGGCATCAAATCCACCGGCATGCCCGCGTGGGGCAAAAGCATGGCCGATCCGTACATATAGGGGATGGTCGCATTTCTCCAGCAGCTTCCGTCACTTCATACAGAGCAATACAAAGCCCTGATCACGAGTAGCGGTGGCCATCAACACGGTGGTGGCGAAAGCGTGATGCACAACCATGAGGGTCAACATGGAACGACCCAGGGGCAAAGTGGCGCAGGTGCTGCCAACCAAAGGGCGGAAGTCCGCGCTAATGATGACGAGAAAAACACGGCACATGCCCATGGCCCCTCCGCAGCGCCGTCTGCAAAGGAGCCTGCGGACCACGCCGATCATAAGGGTAGGGAAGCTTCAGATGACGCGGCCCCGACTCCAACCGTACAGCCCAAATCACATACACATACTGATGGGAAGGAACATACCCATGCGAAATAATTCTCTTCGTCGCAGACGGGCACTTCGTCTCGCTGCTCTCGTGGCTCTGTTCATCAGTTCAGCCAGTCACGCAGCAGAGCCATTGACGATCGATGTACATCGCGACGCTAATTGCGGATGCTGCAAGAAATGGGTCCAGCACCTTGAAGCCAGCGGCTTTACCGTCGTTGATCACGTGGAAACCAACATGAGCGCGATCAAGCGCGGTCTCGGGATTTCTCCTGAGCTCTCGTCCTGTCACACAGCAACCATCAACGGAAAGTTTGTTGAAGGTCACGTGCCCGCCGAGCAAATCATTGCGATGAGCAAACGTGATGACCTGCTCGGGATTGCCGTTCCAGGCATGCCGGCCGGCTCCCCAGGAATGGAAGTGGACGGGAAACATGACGCGTATAACGTAATCGGCTTGTCAAAGGCAGGCACAGACCACGTCGTTGCTGAATACCCCGAAAACTGATCTTCTAATCTCACTCCTGCATGGTGAAGGTCATGGCCGTGCAGAGAACATAGCTCATTTCGAACGTAAAAAAGGCGCCACTAGGGCGCCTAAACCACCTCCCAAACCAAAGGAAAAACAAGGAGGCGGGATGTATCAGGTGGTCGAGCAATTGTTTACTGCACGTTAGAAACCCTTCGACTGACGGAATGATTTCATAAAATGGATAACTTCAGGCTTTCCTGAAAATTACTTCTACGTCAGCGAGCAGTAAGCTAGTTTCGGACAAAGGAGAATTATGCAGTTCTTAAATAATTTCATTGTCTAGCTTCCATGGGGGCAGTTGTCGGCCATGACCTTATATTCCACGGTGTTAAGCTTGCCCGTAGAGTCTTCATAGGTCATGCGCGAAGGGGCAACCCCACAGGTTTTATTGGCTTGCGTGACACTGACGACCTTGTGGATATCGAGGTTCATACCATATTCATAATGAACAACTTCAGGAGGAGTCTTGCCGTTCCTTGAGGCATATTGCTCCATTGCTTGTTGGTTCTCTTGCATCATTCGACCATACACGCGGTCACCGCCACCTTCAGCCATGGCTAATGAAGATAAGGTCAAAATCGAAGCGGCGCAAAACGCTTTCACTGCTGTCATTGCTTTCATGATTTTCTCCTAAAGCTCAATTTACTGAGTTAAAGAGTAACAAGTGAAAGCTTTCAGAAAGCTGCCGCGAAGGTTACTAATGTGAAAGGTGGACGCTACCCCGCATTTACGCTTTCAAGCCAGATGGGATTTTTGTTAACACCAAAGGTTGGCAGACGCTGACGGAACAAAGATGCCCTCAAAAGCTTATTTGAACCGGTGGTCCCTCCCAATTCCTCGATACGCCGGTAGACCTGAGCAGGGCCTCCGCGTCGACCCCGGTTCTTGCCAGGCTTTCCAGATCCCACTCGAAGAAACTGCAAAAAACCAGGAAAACCTTGCTTGATACCGCTGAGGTCAATCTTACCGTCGAGTAATTCACGGGGAGCTTCATCCTGATGAGTTCAGAGACAGTCCACACCAAAGTTCTTAGACGAAAATGCCATACTGACTCCTGATGAATCTTGATCTGTTGATAAGTAAGAGGGAACCTCTGCTTGCGTAGATCCAGCTCATGAGGTAACGAACCTGGGAGCAGCGATTGCAAATTCCGAATGTTCACTCTCTTCGGATCTTTCGTAACTTTATACAGCTCATCTACGCCCGCTTCGATAAGGGCTGCATAGGCGTCGTCTCTTGAGTCGACGGACTTTTCGACCTTAACTGTAGCTTTTTTAGGGGCATGGAGTTTTGCCATTAACCATGCGTTATCATTTTCTAGAATCCATTGCGTAGGTTTGTACGCCTTCTTCCAGAGGTACTCGATATTGGCATCGGTACGTAGCGCTAAAAGCAACTCGATTTTTTGGCGATATCTAGTTTTTTGACTAAGACGCGATTCTTCGACTTTGGGCGCTCGCGGAGAAACAGCGGCACTCAGCAGAATAGACTCATTCTTCAGAGCCTCTTCAAAGCCATCTGCACTGGAAAACAAATGAAGAGCAATGATCAAATGCCGCGCGAGCGGCATATTTAGCTGACCTTTATCTGATTTGAGCCGGATCCATTGCTCATGCTTTCCGGTGTTGTAGGCTGGATCAATCTGCGCCAAAAGCTCATCGCCGTAAGCGCTTTGGATGCTGTCGAATAGTTTTGCGATACCCGCATTTTTTCCGAAAATGAATCCGCGTTTCTTGCATTGGCGGACGTAGCACGAACTTAATACCGTACTGCCTATCGGAGGGATATTGCGTTGCAGGATATCGTGTGCGAACAGAGCGACTTTCTGTTCCATCTTTGACCCCTTGTGTATTGCTGCGCTGTTTAACGGGCTCCAGCCGCATGCGCATGGCTCAGTCAGATTGGGAAGCAGCTTCAATTTACGGTAGAACGGGCGAGAGCACTCGGGGCAGGCATGGATCAATGCGTCGCCATGACGCCAACAGACGGCAACACCGGGTATCTGGTGAGATCGATGCCAGTAGGCAGAACCCCGCTCAATCAAATCTTCCTGAACGCAGGTAGGACAAAGCTTAGCCTTGCCATGGGTGGACTCTTCTCTGCGGGGCACCCGTACCACCCCGTCATAACCCAGTGGCCCTACGTCGTTCTCTGGCCCCTGCTTAACCCCAAGAAACGGTCGGTAAGCAGGAAAAGTAGTATTGCTTCTGATCAACTCTGCGAGATTGCTCTCCGATTGCCCCGGCAGCCTGTGCGCGAGCCTCTCGATCTGCTTGGGTACGATGCCACCGATGCAAAAGGGTTTCGATGCGAACAAATCGCGATAGGTTTCCGTCGCGGTTCTGTTACCTGACAGATAGTGATATCGGGTGACACGAGAGTAAAGCATTTCATCCGGCATCGAAACGGGGAAAAATAATAGATCAGACATCATTTACCGATTAAAGGTAGGGCTCGAAGAGAATGTGCATCCGGGGGCAGTATATATGCAACCCCTAAAATTCTGCATCCGGTCTGGATTTGAAATGACAAGCCGCTCAACTTTGAATCGTAGTGAATTCATCTAAATCCTGCCGCGCCCGTATTCCTCGAATACAAAACACGTATCGATAAACCCGCGTAGGTCAGCCCATGCCGGTTGCAAAACTATTTCAGTTGATCGCGGGTTAGTACGTTTACATGCTGATCGTGATGATCCAGCGTATGCCGGACCTATTCTGGAGGGGAATTTTTTCATTAACAGAAAAATAATGGGTTTATGGTGAATTGATTTAGAACTTTTTAGATGGAGGGGGAATGCCCAGCTGGATTACAGCATGGGTCGAATGCTCGCGACCCTGTAGAGCGAAGAACGTGATACAGCCTTGCCCTCTGAGAGCAATTGGCGTCTAGCCCATCGCAGACGCCTATCGTGAAAGCCTTCGATTGGTTCACATACTTTTTCGAGCATTGCTGCACACAGAGGAAGCTTGCAAAGCTGCTTTTCGAAGCGAGAAAGAACATGAAGCTCCCGACCTATCCTGGTACGCGAAATGCGGACAGGCTTACCCGCAAGAGCATAAAGCGCGTCGGCACACTGACGGACTTCGCCGGCCAGTCTCGCATCGAGGGCAGCGAACATTTCGGTGCTATTTAGACGAGGCGTACGATGGGGGCTTGGGTTTGCAGTTGACTCCGAAAGCCACTGCTTATCGTGGCGATACAGCCACGCATACCCCCTGCATGCATGTGCTTTGTAAAATCGATAATCAGCCTCGAAAGCCGCGCGTCTTGCGCATAGCTCAGTGTGAAATCGTGCCTCCCTCCAAGCATCTTGCCCGCCGGGTACATTTCTGATGTGACGATAGACATACGCTGATGAAACGCCTAGAACGGCAGCGATCTTTTTGGCATCAGCTCCTTCAAGAGCATGTTGCCACACAGCGGCTGACGAACAGTCCAGGCCTTCACCAGGCATCACCGGAGAAAGGCGCGCGTGAAGCCGAATGTGAGCTTTCGGATCACATGCCACCGCCTCTTTCACTGGGCATTGACCATGAAGCAAGCTCACCATTTCAACGCCCAGAGCACCGGCCAATAAAATGTATTTGAGCGGATGGTGAGAGGTTATAGGCGTACGAAGCAGCTTCGTGACCCATGAGGCGGGTGTACCTGCACGAACATCTCCGAGTATAGAAAACTCCCATTCTCGCGGGAGTGCAGCAAAAAAATCGGCCATGTGCTGCGCCAGCATGTGCAGGTGCAAGCGATGGTTATCAGAAGCAAGGTTGAGCTGCGTTGCCCTGTGTAAAAGCGTGAAGCGCACCGCCTCCGCCGACAAAGCAGTGACGTCAGACTCGAGGACCTGAAGTGAGCGCAACGCTATTTCGTGAAGCGGTGGCATGCACCGCAACGGGGTGTCGAGAAGTACTGTGTGTGCTTGCACATTCTCATCATTGGGCAGATTGAGTTGTCGAGAGCTGCGGCTGGACCAGCGAGGATCAAGGATCCTGAGTGACGTACCGTGATGCGGACATACCAGCACGCCTGGAAGCATGTGGACCCTGTGCCAGTAAGCGACTCCCCGTTGAGCCTGATCTTGTGCGATACATTCTGGGCATAACCGCACTCGGGAGGCGAATCCAATACGGCTCGCGTTGACGCCCAGCTTCAACATCAAGCCTTTCCCATCAGCGGTCATCAGCGTCCGAGCGTGTTCGACCTGGCTCATCCTCAAAAACGGCGCATAGTAGGGTAATAATGTGTGGCGCATGAGGACCTCGGCTACCGATAGCTCAGTACCGCTGGGTAGCGCATCGACAAAATCCCCTAAATGACTCGGGAATGCCACATTTTGCGAAAAAGCTGCCGCCGATTTCAGTCCGGCAAATGCTGCTTGGCAATTACGAACACCGCAAAGACGGGCATAACGAGAAATCACGCTGTGCAGCGTCTCGTCGGGAAACGCGGCGGGGAAGAAATGGAGTTTAAGTTGCACTTCACCCCCCCTCCGACTCACGCTTTGTGATACATCGGTGAGAACTCAAACAGGTCCTCGTTGAGCCAGCCCGCAGCGCGCAGAGCGTCGAGGGGAGCGTCATGTTCGCTAAGCGCTTTAGCCTCTGAGTTTTCCACAGCAGTAGCAATCGGCGATGGGTGATCTTTCGCAAAAATGGTCGGAGATGGGTCTACCGGCTTCTCACGGGATACAACGCTTCGAAGCAAGGTGAGGCGATCCTCTCGTGCCAATCCATCGAAAACCATCATTTCGCTCAGCTGATCCTCAATCGGCAGCAAATCGTCAAACTGTCGCATCCGCTTCGGATCACGGCTACGCAGAGCTGAAAGGGCTGGCTTTAGAATCTGCATTTTTGAGTTGCTTACCTTCACCAGGATCTCGGCAGTCAAACACTCCGAGCCACTCTGGACCGCATAACGCTGACTCAATACCAGCAGCTTGACCAGGAAATCCGTGACGCCTTGAGTGTGCTCATACAGCGTGTCAAAAATCTCGTCGGTCAGCTCAGCCGTCTGTTTGCACCACTGATAGCTCCAGAGATTTTCGACCAACAACCGCCACTCCTCATCATCCTTTTCGAATCGTTTGAATTCGAGCGTACCAGCACCACAAACTCGGCGGGCAGTCCGCATGGCTTCTGAGAACAGGCTAATCGTCGAGTTCGTGCCACTGAAAACCACCGGGATACCGATGTTGTTTACCAAGTGCAGGAAAAAATTCAGCATGCTCTCCTTACCACCGGTTTTCGCCAGGTGGAGGTTTTGCAGCTCGTCGATCAACAAGGCGCCGATGAAAAACGTGCTGGCCACCTGCTCCATCTGTTGCAGCGCATCATTGATGTTTCGATGCCGGTAGCGCTTGTGGTAGTCCTTGTCTCCTAGAGCGTCTCCAACCGCATAAAAAAACTGCTGGCAAAATCCAGCCAGCGATCCATCCCGAGGGCAGTCAAGCTTCAGCCATGTGATTTGGGTATGAACAAACTGCTTTCCCTCATAGCGCTCATGACGGATTGTCTGTGGATAAAGGCTCAAGATGGCGTGGAGTGCCGTTGACTTGCCAATGCCGCTCAGGCCGACGACCGTAAACGTTTCTGCAGTGGACTTGAACGCATCGTGGTAACGCTGAGCTCCCGATAAAGAATGCAAATGCCGGACGGTAGCGGGCGACATCGGGTTACGCCCGACATACCCTCGACGGATGAGCAGTGAGAACAGGGCCTCCAGTTCCAGATGTAGCAAGAACGGCTGTACGACGGTTCTCAGCCTGTCGATACAGTGAATTCGAGTGGCTCCTTCGAGCGTCAGCTCTTTCGGATCCACCGGCTGAGGAAAGTTCGAAATCAGTTCAACAGCCGCCGCCTCCGACAATATCGGAGGCAAAGCTTCGATAAGCGGGTTACCCGCATACTCACTAATGTCCTGTCTGACGTAATTGGCAAACGTCTGTGCACCTTTCATTTTGCCTGTCCTGGCCGAATTCTTTTGAGCAAATCGATAACCTGAGCGGTGCGCTCACCGGCATATGAATCATGCGCTTTCTGTGTCGTTTCAGATTGAAGTGAAGCTGGCTCCACCCTGACGCCTTCAGGAACAACCGCATTTTCACGCTCGCGGAGACGTTCTTCTGCGCGGTTCTCGCGGATGTTTCCAGTGGCCTCTGCCTTAGTAGGCGGAGCAGGTTCCTGTTTTCGTTCTGCGAGCGCGTGACTGATGATCTGGTGGACCTGATCGCTAAGCTGCACACGGCTTTCCAGCTCAGCTCGACGGCGAGTAGGCGGTTTTTGGCGATAGGCTTCGAGCAGATCAAAAATCTCGTCCGAGCGATAATTCGCGTAACCGGCATCCGATCGTCGAAGATCACAACGGATAAACTGCTTGGCCTCTCCTTGAATCCAAATGTGTGCCGCAGAGTTCGGATCGAACCAACACTCTATTGACCAAACGCCCCCTTTGCGAGCCTTGGCAAACCAATCTTTCTCTATGGCCATATCACACACGTAGTGCATGCCGCGAAACATCACTCCGCCCTTTTGAACGGTCGCGCGCTCACGCGGTAAAAGGTGGAGATAAACCAGCTCGTCGGGACGTTTGTTGGATTCGATCAGGTCGTTGTCGCAGGCCCAATTCCATATACCGTTAGGCGTAGGTTCTACGCCGTCATTCATCATCGCTTGAGTCAGTCGGTCAGGCTGTCGATGGTGACGGTTATAGTGGAGCACGCAATTGATGAGGATTTGGGTGAACTCTTTGAGGTTCAGCGTGGCATCGAGCCGGTAATCTCGCTCGCCGCGCTCTTTGTCCCGCGCAGCTACCCCGCCAGGTAGCCACCTGATACCCGTCAAATCATTCAAAATGCCAAACCGACTTTCTACCATAGGCTTCCAATCAGGCCGATAAGGTGGGGCAGTGCCCATCTCAATTCCCAACCCTGAGGATAACCCCTCTGCTGCGAGTGACAGCATCTCTCCCCGGTCGGCGTAAATCTGGTGGGGCAGGTGGTGACAATTCCAATCATCTGCATTGATGTCAACGCCGTTCTGAGCGCAGAACTCGACTTTGGAGGTAAACGCGTTGAACAGCGCTTGTCTCGCCCCATTCCAACTAGGGCCCTCCAATCCTACATAGAGACCAGCAATTATTCCGGAGAAACTATCCACTACGATATAAACAACGGGCCGACCAATGAGCATCCGTCTAGAGTAGCTGTTGACCAAATAAATATCGGCAATCGTTGCGTCGATTTCGAACTGATGACAGGGTCCACGCAGCCAATCTCGAACGGTACCTGAAAGCGGACGGCAATCCTTTAACCACCTCCTCAACCCTTTACGGCCACGCTCGGTTTCAATCTCGTCGAAAAAAATCTGTCCCCAATATTGGAACTGCCTCAAGCTGGGGAGTTCTGAACCAGGCAACAAACGAAGCTCTTCTTCACTGTTTTTAGAGATGTCTCGAACAGAGTAGAATCGTCTCAACATTTCGTCATATGCGCTCGAAATAGATGATTTCTTATCTCTTACATAAAGAGCATATCCAACACGGATGCATCGTTTATCAACTGCACTGAGCATCTTGGAAGGCGAAGTAAGAACGCCTTGAAATTTAGGCTTTCGCCCTGGTGGCCTGCTCGGATCATATTTTCTATCGGCAACCCCTACTGCCGTATAATTGTTAAGCAATGAGTTGCGAACTTGACCATAAAACCAATAGCGGTAAAGAAGTCGATAGATCGTTTTCCGCTGGATTCCGAGCTCTGACGCCCGTTTGCTAACAAGTCGGCCTAACTCACCTCGTACAAATATTTGTCCTGGGTATTCAGGATCTAGCAGAGGGGCGATGACGGCCCACTTTTCGTCCCGGCCTTGCTTGGCTCTCTCATCCAACTGTTCCTCAAGCACAAGCATGAACTCGGGCGTGGCAATGGCTGCTGGTTTGGTGTGACCAGACGCTAACGATCGACGAAGCTCCTCCAGACCCACAGCGTATGGCTGCCGGGGTGGGTCAGATAGATCCATCACAACTGCTAAGTCATGCGTTTCATCTTGGTAAAGGAGCCTGGCTATCGTAGCGATGACCGACAGATCGGTTACAGGCTCGAAAACGTCATTAACGAGAACAGTCATGACATTTTCTCCTTCAACGATACTTGGACAGGGCTCGGGGAAACTTCGAAGTCAGGAACTAGACCAGTAAGGTGGAGAGGAGTGTTAACCAAATCTATTTTGAGTGTTTTGTTCCAAACCAGATGAAAGAAAATTGCTTGAGCGTCTATATAGGAAATGGACAGAAGTGATGCTATTTTTCTTAGACAGGTGGCCAAGGTCCACGAATATTCCCGGCTGTTTACCAAGCACTCAATAAAATTCGAATGCAACGGCACTTTCATTAGATCACGCGAGAGCTTCGAGTATCTCCTGACTAGTCCGAGATTTTTTATAAAATCTCGTGTAAAAAACTCGTCTGTTACGATTTTCCAATCTACACCTTGGCTTTCCCAAAAACGCTTTTCAATTTCAAGTTTTTCAAGCGTTCTTTTACTTCCATTGCCAATTAAATCGGAACGATACTTCACCGTCCTAGCTACCGATTTGAAGTTTCCGCTCGGGTCCTTAACAGTTAACAGGAAGTCTGTTGTCATCACATAAGGCAGTGTTGTTCTAGGGTATCTTGGATAGCGTACATCGATCGCCGACGCTATCGCTTGCGCACGCTCTGTGGGTAGTAAAGGGTATTGCTCCCGTATATCCACGACGTCTTCAGAAAATTCACACACAAGGAAGTACGAACGCTCGAGATCTGACAGGAGGTGATGAATCCTCTCGATCTTCACGCCTTGAATCTTGTGCGAACGACCTATCGACGGGACATCTTGTACCCGCAGCCAAGGCACGTAGCTTGCCCCGGCGCCTTCGCCAAATCCATTTGCAATGTGCCGTTCAATGTCCTGCTGTGATGCAAACTTACGACCTCGCAACCCACGCCTCCTCAGTCGATGCGGACCGCTTCACCTCGCGCCGAGAAAAAGTCGTAGAAGGACACGACCGGCAAAGCGGCCGTATACAAAACGTTTTCTAGACTACACCCGCTGAAAGTTGAAGCGATGATTCCAGACCAAAGGGAAAGCCTGGAAAGGAAAACCCCCGTAGATACGGGGGTTTGAGCCTTGTGTCAATCTATGTTCGCCAGTGTCAAACTTTATTGTTTTGTGTCAATCTTTATTGTTAAAAACCACCCCTATTGGGTACGTCAGTAAGGCTTATTCCACCGTCACCGACTTCGCCAGATTACGCGGCTGGTCAACGTCGGTGCCTTTGAGCACGGCCACGTAGTACGACAGCAACTGCAGCGGGATGGTGTAGAGGATCGGCGACAGCGTGTCGTGGATATGCGGCATGTTGATGACGTGGGTGCCTTCACCGTTAGTCATGCCGGCTTTTTCATCTGCGAAAACGATCAGTTGGCCGCCACGGGCGCGTACTTCCTGCAGGTTGGATTTGAGCTTCTCCAGCAGTTCGTTGTTCGGCGCCACGGTAACCACTGGCATGTCGTCGTCCACCAGGGCCAATGGGCCGTGCTTCAGTTCGCCGGCCGGGTAGGCTTCGGCGTGGATGTACGAGATCTCCTTGAGTTTCAGCGAGCCTTCCATCGCCACCGGGTACTGCGCGCCACGGCCGAGGAACAGGGTGTGGTTCTTGTCAGCGAACAGCTCGGCGACTTTTTCCACGGTGCTGTCCATGGCCAAGGCTTCACCCAGGCGGGTCGGCAGGCGACGCAGTTCTTCCACCAGGGTGGCTTCGACACCTTCGGCGAGGGTGCCGCGCACTTGGCCCAAGGACAGGGTCAGCAGCAACAGGCCCACCAGTTGGGTGGTGAAGGCTTTGGTGGAGGCCACGCCGATTTCGCGACCGGCCTGGGTCAGCAGGGTCAGGTCGGATTCACGCACCAGGGAGCTGATGCTGACGTTGCAGATCGCCAGACTGCCGAGGAAGCCCAGCTCCTTGGCGTTGCGCAAGGCAGCCAGGGTGTCGGCGGTTTCACCGGACTGGGAGATGGTCACGAACAGGGTGTCGGGCTGCACCACCACCTTGCGGTAGCGGAACTCGCTGGCGACTTCGACCTGGCAGGGGATGCCGGCCAGTTCTTCCAACCAGTAACGCGCCACCATACCGGCGTGGTAGCTGGTGCCACAGGCGACGATTTGCACATTGCGCACTTTGGCGAACAGTTCGGCGGCTTGCGGGCCGAAAGCGTTCACCAATACTTGGTTCTGGCTCAGGCGACCTTCCAGGGTGCGCTGTACCACGGATGGTTGCTCGTGGATTTCCTTGAGCATGAAGTGGCGGAACTCGCCTTTGTCGGCGGCTTCGGCACCGTCGCGGTATTGCACGGCTTCGCGCTCGACGGACTGACCATTCACATCCCAGATCTGCACGCTTTCACGGCGGATGTCGGCAATGTCGCCTTCTTCCAGATACATGAAGCGGTCGGTCACTTGGCGCAGGGCCAGTTGGTCAGAGGCAAGGAAGTTCTCGCCCAGGCCCAGGCCGATCACCAATGGGCTGCCACTGCGTGCGGCAACCAGGCGGTCAGGCTGGCTGGCGCTGATCACGGCCAGGCCGTAGGCGCCATGCAGTTCCTTGACCGTGGCCTTGAGGGCGGTGGTCAGGTCGCTGTGATCCTTGAGCTTGTGGTTGAGCAGGTGGGCGATCACTTCGGTGTCGGTGTCCGAGGTGAAGACGTAGCCCAGGCCCTTGAGTTGTTCACGCAGCACTTCATGGTTTTCGATAATGCCGTTGTGCACCACGGCCAGGTCGCCGGAGAAGTGCGGGTGAGCGTTACGCTCGCACGGTGCACCGTGGGTGGCCCAACGGGTGTGGGCAATGCCCAGGCGGCCTGCCAGCGGCTCACCGGCCAGGGCTTGGTCCAGTTCGCTGACCTTACCCGGGCGGCGCATGCGCTCCAGCTTGCCGGCGTTGGTGAAGACGGCCACACCGGCGCTATCGTAGCCGCGGTATTCGAGGCGCTTGAGGCCTTCGATCAGGATGGCAGTAACGTTACGTTCGGCGACTGCGCCAACAATTCCACACATGGTGTTTCTCCTAGATGATTGCCGCGCATATCAGCGTAATGCCGCGGGCTTGGATCTGGTCGCGGGCCTCGAGCGGCAGGCGATCATCGGTAATAAGGGTATGGACGCTGCTCCAGGGCAGTTCCAGGTTGGGAATCTTGCGGCCGATCTTGTCGGATTCGACCATCACCACCACTTCACGGGCGACCTCGGCCATCACACGGCTCAAGCCCAGCAGTTCGTTGAAGGTAGTGGTACCGCGCTGCAGGTCGATGCCATCGGCACCGATGAACAGCTGGTCAAAGTCATAGGAACGCAGCACCTGCTCAGCGACCTGGCCCTGGAACGAATCCGAATGTGGGTCCCAGGTACCCCCGGTCATCAACAGCACCGGCTCGTGTTCCAATTCGCTCAAGGCGCGGGCCACGTTCAGGGAGTTGGTCATCACCACCAGGCCCGGCTGATGGCCCAGTTCGGGGATCATCGCGGCGGTAGTGCTGCCGCTGTCGATGATGATGCGCGCATGTTCACGCAAACGCTTCACGGCCGCACGGGCGATGGCGCGCTTGTAGGCCGAGATGGGCTGGGCAGCGTCGCCCACCAGCTCTTGGGGCATAGTGATTGCACCGCCGTAGCGACGCAGGAGCAAGCCGTTACTTTCGAGGGCAGCAAGGTCCTTGCGGATGGTCACTTCCGAAGTTTCGAAATGTTTGGCCAACTCGTCCACGCTGACTTCGCCCTGCTCGTTGAGCAAGGTGAGGATATTGTGGCGTCGCTGGGGGGTGTTTCGTTTCGACATGGTAGTGATAAGTTTCGTTTCGAAAGATAACGAAGGCAATCAAAACCTATTGGGGAAAGATCGTCAAGAGGCGGAAGGCATTTTTGTAGAGCTTTCGGGCATGCCACTAAACAACTGTGGGAGCTGGCTTGCCTGCGATAGCTGCGTGTCAGGCGACATCATGATGAATGTCAGACCGCTATCGCAGGCAAGCCAGCTTCCACAGGAGTGAGTCTCAACCTATCGAGTTGTGGATAACTCAGCTCTTTTTGATCTTGACTGGGCGTTTCCAGCCGTCGATGTTGCGTTGGCGGGCGCGGGCAACGGCCAGTTGGGACTTATCCACATCCTGGTTGATGGTCGAGCCCGCTGCGGTGTTGGAACCATCACCGATGGTCACGGGAGCAACCAGCGAGTTATTGGACCCGATGAACACGTCTTCACCAATGGTGGTCTGGTACTTGTTGGCACCGTCATAGTTGCAGGTGATGGTGCCAGCGCCGATGTTGGTGCGTGCGCCGATGACGGCATCCCCCAGATAAGTCAGGTGGCCGACTTTGGCGCCTTCGCCGAGGTGAGCGTTCTTCAGTTCGACAAAGTTACCCACATGGGCCTTGGCCCCCAACTCGCTACCCGGACGCAAGCGCGCAAACGGCCCGGCATCGCTGCCCTCACCCATCACTGCACCGTCGATATGGCTGTTGGCCTTGACCACCACGCCTTTGCGCAAGGTGCTGTCCTTGATCACGCAGTTCGGACCGATGACCACACCGTCTTCAATGATCACGCGGCCTTCGAGGATCACATTGATATCGATCAGGACGTCGCGGCCCACCGTGACTTCGCCACGTACATCGAAACGCGCCGGGTCTCGCAGGGTCACGCCCTGGGCCATCAGGCGCAGGCCTTCGCGCAGTTGATAGTGACGTTCCAGCTCTGCCAGTTGTTTGCGGTCGTTGGCGCCCTGCACTTCCATCGGATGGTGGGGCTGCTCGGTGGCGACCAGCAGGCCATCGCTGACGGCCATCTCGATGACGTCTGTGAGGTAATACTCGCCTTGGGCATTGTTGTTGGACAGGCGGCTCATCCAGTCGGCGAGCTTGTTGGCGGGCACGGCGAGAATGCCGGTATTGCCTTCAGTAATCGCGCGCTGGGCTTCGCTGGCATCTTTGTGTTCAACGATGGCAGCCACCTTGCCGTCGGCGTTGCGCACAATGCGGCCGTAGCCCGTAGGGTCATCCAGCTCAACGGTCAGCAGGCCCATCTGGCCAGGCACCACGTGCTTGAGCAGGCGTTGCAAGGTTTCCACTTCAATCAGCGGGACATCGCCGTAGAGGATCAATACCGTGTCCGCAGTGATGAAAGGCACAGCCTGCGCGGTCGCGTGGCCGGTGCCCAGTTGCTTGTCTTGCAATACGAAATTCAGATCGTCCGCAGCCAGACGCTCACGGACCACGTCGGCACCGTGGCCAATCACCACATGAATACGTTGTGGGTCCAACTGGCGGGCACTGTGGATAACATGGCCCAGCATGGAGTTGCCGGCAACCGGATGCAGTACCTTGGGCAGGGCTGAACGCATGCGGGTGCCCTGGCCTGCGGCGAGAATGACGATTTCAAGAGACATGAATGGCTACCAATCCTGGGCGGTCCGGGTTCAGACCAAAGAAGTGTTTTGCAAAAAAAGAAAAAGGGTAGCCGAGGCTACCCTTTTTAATCAATCACGCATGAAACAAAACGGCGACGCCGCTTACTTCTTGCGGATCTGCTGGAGAGTACGCAGCTGGGCTGCGGCCTCGGCCAGACGGACTGCAGCAGCGCTGTAGTCGAAGTCTGCGCCTTTTTCGTTCAGCGCCTTCTCGGCAGCCTTGACGGCTTCCTGAGCGGAGGCTTCATCCAGGTCGCCAGCACGTTGCACGGTGTCGGCAAGTACCTTGACCATGTTCGGCTGAACCTCGAGGAAACCACCGGAGATGTAAAACACCTCACGTTCCCCGCCTTGCTTGGTCAGAGTGATCGGACCTGGCTTCAAGCTTGTGATCAGCGGGGCGTGACCCATGGCGATACCAAGATCACCCAGGTCACCGTGCGCTGTTACAAACTCGACCAGACCGGAGAAAATTTCTCCTTCCGCGCTGACGATATCGCAATGGACTGTCATAGCCATCTGATTGCCTCAACCTGATGAGCGCCCGTTTCCGGGCGCCAGGATTACAGTTTCTTGGCTTTCTCGATCGCTTCTTCGATGCCGCCGACCATGTAGAACGCTTGTTCTGGCAGGTGGTCGTAGTCACCGTTGAGGATGCCTTTGAAGCCAGCAATGGTGTCTTTCAGGGAAACGTATTTACCCGAGGCACCGGTGAAGACTTCAGCCACGAAGAACGGCTGCGACAAGAAACGCTGGATCTTACGAGCACGGTTTACCAACTGCTTGTCGGCTTCCGACAGCTCGTCCATACCCAGGATCGCAATGATGTCCTTCAGTTCTTTGTAACGCTGCAGCACGTACTGAACACCGCGAGCGGTGTCGTAGTGCTCCTGGCCGATCACGTTCGGGTCCAGCTGGCGCGAAGTCGAGTCGAGTGGATCGACCGCTGGGTAGATACCCAGGGAAGCGATGTCACGGGACAGAACGACGGTGGCGTCCAAGTGGGCGAAGGTGGTGGCTGGCGACGGGTCGGTCAAGTCATCCGCAGGTACGTATACCGCTTGGATCGAGGTGATCGAACCTTCCTTGGTCGAAGTGATACGCTCTTGCAGAACGCCCATCTCTTCAGCCAGGGTCGGCTGGTAACCTACTGCCGAAGGCATACGGCCCAGCAGTGCGGATACTTCAGTACCGGCCAGGGTGTAACGGTAGATGTTGTCGACGAACAGCAGAACGTCGTTACCTTCGTCACGGAACTTCTCGGCCATGGTCAGGCCAGTCAGGGCTACGCGCAGACGGTTTCCCGGCGGCTCGTTCATCTGACCGTAAACCAGTGCCACTTTGTCCAGAACGTTGGAGTCCTTCATCTCGTGGTAGAAGTCGTTACCCTCACGAGTACGCTCACCAACACCTGCGAACACGGAATAACCGCTGTGCTCGATGGCGATGTTACGGATCAGTTCCATCATGTTTACGGTCTTGCCAACACCGGCACCACCGAACAGACCGACTTTACCGCCTTTGGCGAACGGGCAAACCAAGTCGATGACCTTGATGCCGGTTTCCAGCAGGTCGTTGCCGCCCGCTTGTTCTGCGAACGAAGGTGCTGCGCGGTGAATGCCCCAGCGCTCTTCGGTGGCAATCGGGCCAGCTTCGTCGATCGGGTTGCCCAGTACGTCCATGATCCGGCCCAGAGTCGCTTTACCGACCGGTACGGAGATGGCAGCGCCAGTGTCGACAACGTCCAGACCGCGCTTCAAGCCTTCGGTGGAACCCATCGCAATGGTACGAACTACGCCGTCGCCCAGCTGCTGCTGAACTTCCAGGGTAGTTTCCGCGCCTTGTACTTTCAGCGCGTTGTAGATGCTCGGTACGCTGTCGCGTGGAAATTCCACGTCGATAACGGCGCCGATGATTTGAACGATACGTCCGCTACTCATAGCTGGATCCTCTGAATATTTGAACCGTTAAACCGCGGCAGCGCCGCCGACGATTTCCGAGATCTCTTGGGTGATCGCAGCCTGACGCGCCTTGTTGTAGATCAGCTGCAAATCGCTGATCAGATCACCGGCGTTATCGGTAGCGTTTTTCATCGCGATCATCCGCGCCGCTTGTTCAGCTGCGTTGTTCTCGACCACCGCCTGGTACACCTGCGACTCCACGTAGCGCACCATCAAGCCGTCAAGCAGCTCTTTGGCGTCTGGTTCGTAGAGGTAGTCCCAGTGGTGCTTGAGTTCCTGATCCGGAGTCGCCACCAGTGGAATCAATTGCTCCACGGTTGGCTGCTGGGTCATGGTGTTGATGAACTTGTTGGATACCACGGAGAGGCGGTCAATACGGCCTTCCAGGTACGCATCCAGCATCACCTTCACACTGCCGATCAAATCATTGATCGACGGCTCTTCACCCAGGTGGCTGATAGCTGCAACGACGTTACCGCCGAAGTTGCGGAAAAAGGCCGCACCCTTGCTACCAACAACACACAGATCAATCTCGACGCCGTTTTCGCGGTTTACCGCCATGTCCTTGACCAGGGCCTTGAACAGGTTGGTATTCAGACCACCGCACAAACCACGGTCACTGCTCACTACCACATAACCCACACGCTTGACGGCGCGGTCGATCATGAACGGGTGGCGGTATTCCGGGTTGGCGTTGGCCAGATGCCCAATTACCTGGCGGATACGCTCCGCATAAGGACGGCTAGCAGCCATGCGCATTTGTGCCTTGCGCATTTTGCTGACCGCCACTTTTTCCATGGCGCTGGTAATTTTTTGCGTGCTTTTGATGCTCGCAATCTTACTGCGAATCTCTTTTGCGCCTGCCATGTAACACCTATCAGGTTAGCAAGCGGGAGCCTTGCGGCTCCCGCTGCGGCTTACCAGGTTTGGGTGGCCTTGAACTTCTCGATACCGGCTTTCATGCCAGCGTCGATATCGTCATTGAAGTCACCCTTCACGTTGATCTTCGCCATCAATTCGGCGTGATCGCGGTTGAAGTAAGCAATCAGCGCTTGTTCAAAGCTGCCGACCTTGGCGATTTCAACGTCGGTCAGGAACCCACGCTCAGCGGCATACAGCGACAACGCCATGTCAGCGATCGACATTGGGGCGTATTGCTTCTGCTTCATCAGCTCGGTAACGCGCTGACCATGCTCAAGTTGCTTACGGGTCGCTTCGTCCAGGTCAGAAGCGAACTGGGCGAATGCCGCCAGTTCACGATACTGAGCCAGAGCGGTACGGATACCACCGGAGAGCTTCTTGATGATCTTGGTCTGAGCGGCACCACCCACACGGGATACCGAAACACCGGCGTTCACTGCAGGGCGGATGCCCGAGTTGAACATGGCCGATTCCAGGAAGATCTGACCGTCGGTGATGGAAATCACGTTGGTCGGAACGAACGCGGAAACGTCGCCAGCCTGGGTTTCGATGATCGGCAGTGCGGTCAGGGAACCGGTTTTGCCGGTCACTGCGCCGTTGGTGAACTTCTCTACGTATTCTTCCGAAACGCGGGATGCGCGCTCCAGCAGACGGGAGTGGAGATAGAACACGTCGCCTGGGTAAGCTTCACGGCCTGGTGGACGGCGCAGCAGCAGGGAAATCTGGCGGTAAGCCACTGCTTGCTTGGACAGATCGTCATAAACGATCAGCGCGTCTTCACCGCGGTCGCGGAAGAATTCACCCATGGTGCAACCGGAGTACGGTGCCAGGAATTGCAGCGCAGGAGATTCCGAAGCACTGGCAGCCACGATGATCGTGTTGGCCAGGGCGCCGTTTTCTTCCAGCTTGCGAACTACGTTGGCGATGGTCGATTGCTTCTGACCGATGGCTACGTAGACGCAGAAAATGCCGCTGTCTTTCTGGTTGATGATCGCGTCGATGGCCAGAGCGGTTTTACCGATCTGACGGTCACCGATGATCAGCTCACGCTGGCCACGGCCGACCGGGATCATGGCATCGACAGCCTTGTAGCCAGTCTGTACAGGCTGGTCTACCGACTTACGCCAGATCACGCCTGGAGCAACTTTCTCGACCGCGTCGGTCTCGGTGTTGCCCAGTGGACCTTTACCGTCAACAGGGTTACCCAGTGCGTCGACTACGCGACCCAGCAGTTCCTTACCAACCGGAACTTCCAGGATGCGGCCTGTGCACTTGGCGCTCATGCCTTCAGCCAGACTGGTGTATGCGCCCAATACAACTGCACCTACGGAGTCTTGCTCCAGGTTGAGGGCCATACCGTAGACGCCGCCCGGAAACTCGATCATCTCGCCGTACATTACGTCGGCCAGACCGTGAATCCGCACGATGCCGTCAGATACGCTGACGACAGTGCCTTCGTTACGGGCTTGGGAGGTCACATCGAGCTTGTCGATGCGGCCCTTGATAATTTCACTTATTTCGGAAGGATTGAGTTGCTGCATTGCTCTGCTGCCCCTTCAAACTCAAGATTTCAATGCTTCGGCAAGTTTCGCGATTTTGCCGCGAATCGAGCCATCGATAACCAGGTCGCCGGCACGGATAACAACACCACCAATAAGCGATGCGTCCTCCGAAGCTTGCAGGCGCACTTCCCGATTGAGTCGTGCACTGAGAACCTTGGCGAGTTTGTCTTGCTGTTCTTGGTTCAATGCGAAAGCACTGGTCACTTCAACGTCTACCGATTTCTCTGCTTCGGCCTTGTACAGGTCGAACAGAGCGGCGATCTCCGGCAATAGCGGGAGACGGTCGTTTTCGGCAATGACGTGGATGAAGTTCTGCACCTTCACATCAAACTTGTCGCCGCACACTTCAATAAAAGTGGCGGCCTTGTCTGCGCTCGTCAGGCGCGGGGCCTTGAGCACGCGCTGCATGGTGTCGTCTTGCGACACTGCTGCAGCCAGGCCGAGCATGGCTGACCAAGAGGCCAGCTGCTGGTGGGCCTGGGCGTGCTCGAAGGCTGCCTTAGCGTAAGGTCGGGCCAACGTGGTCAGTTCTGCCATGATCGCCCTCGCTTAAATTTCAGCAGCCAGTTTGTTAACCAGCTCCGCGTGCGCGTTTTGATCGATTGTGGCACCGAGGATCTTCTCAGCACCGCCAACGGCCAGAGCACCCAGTTGGGCACGCAGCGCGTCTTTGACACCGTTCAGTTCCTGTTCGATCTCGGCATGAGCCGAAGCCTTCACACGGTCAGCTTCGACGCGGGCTTTTTCAACAGCCTCTTCGACGATCTGGTTACCGCGTTTCTTGGCTTGCTCAATGATCTCGGCTGCCTGTGCTTTAGCTTCGCGCAGTTGCTGACCCACTTTCTCGTGGGCCAACTCCAGGTCGCGAGCTGCACGGCTGGCAGCGTCCAAACCATCCGCGATCTTCTTCTGACGTTCGTGCAAAGCCGCGATGACCGGAGGCCACACGAACTTCATGCAAAACACTACAAAAATGAAGAACGCAACGGATTGGCCAATCAGGGTTGCATTAATGTTCACGCCAACACCTCGCTCATTCGTTGTCCATCACCCCAATCACTCGAAAAGTCGAGTGATTAGCCAGCGAGTTGACCAACGAAGGGGTTCGCGAAGGTGAAGAACAGTGCGATACCAACGCCGATCATGGTCACGGCGTCGAGCAGGCCGGCGACGATGAACATTTTAACTTGCAGCATTGGGACCATTTCTGGCTGACGCGCTGCGCCTTCCAGGAATTTGCCGCCCAGCAGGCCGAAACCAATGGCAGTACCCAGGGCGCCCAGGCCGATCAACAGTGCAACAGCGATAGCGGTTAGACCAACTACAGTTTCCATCTTTCCTCCCGACTTTTACGTCGTATGGTTTAGGTTTTTTAGATTTTAAAGCGGTAAAACAAATCGTTTCATAGCCCTGTTGGGCCACCTTCCCGTTTGACCGGGAAGGACATCAGACTAGTCGAGACTGGTCTTAATGGTTCTCTTCGTGCGCCATCGACAGGTAGACGATGGTCAGCATCATGAAGATGAAGGCCTGCAGGGTAATGATCAGGATGTGGAACACAGCCCACGCCCACTGCAGAACTACGCCCAGGCCGCTAAGCCAGAGCAGACCGCTGCCGAACATCACAGCGATCAGAATGAACACCAGCTCGCCGGCATACATGTTGCCGAACAGTCGCAGAGCCAGGGAAATCGGCTTGGCGATCAGGGTGACGAATTCCAGCAGGAAGTTCACCGGGATCAGCAGGGCTTGAACGAAGATGTTCTTGCTGCCGAACGGGTGCAGGGTCAGTTCGCCGATGAAGCCGCCGATGCCCTTGACCTTGATGCTGTAGAAAATGATCAGCGCGAATACCGACAGAGCCATGCCCAGTGTGGCGTTCGGGTCAGTGGTGGATACGGCGCGGAATGGAATGTGCGGGTCGCCGGAGATCGCCATGGCCAACTGAGGAATCCAGTCCACCGGAATCAGGTCGACGGCGTTCATCAGGAACACCCAGACGAAGATGGTCAGTGCCAGCGGTGCAATCACCGGGCTACGGCCATGGAAGCTGTCTTTCACGCTGCCATCGACGAATTCGACCAATACTTCAACGAAGTTCTGCAAAGCACCTGGCTGACCGGAAGTCGCCTTCTTTGCCGCCATGCGGAAAATCAGAACGAAGATCAGGCCCAATGCGACCGACCAACCCAGAGTATCCAGGTGGAAAGCCCAGAAACCCATTTCTTTGGCTTCTGCTGCGGTGTGGGCAAAGCCCCAGCCGCCATTAGGAAGCTGACCGAAGGTCAGGTTCTGCAAGTGGTGCTGGATATAGCCCGAAGCGGTTGTTTCTGCCATGGTTGCCTCAAACGCCCTAAGGTTTCGAAAGTCTTGTTTTCATTAGCAGGGGAGCGAACCAGCTGACCAGTTGGGTCAACACGAAGACGCCGAATACAGCCAGCGGCGCCAATGGCTTCACACCTGCAAAGGTCAGTGCAAACAGCACTGCCGTCAAAATCAGTTTCCCCGCCTCGCCGGCATAAAAAGACCGGACGATAGCCTGGGCTGCTCGGGCGCCGGAAAACCGAAAGGCCCTGTGAGCAAAATACATATTGGGCAGCAAGGCTATCAGGCCTCCGCAGAGTCCTGAATACCCGGCTACGACTCCATGCCAATACCAAAGCGCCAATGCGGCGATCAGCAAAATGACAAATTGAGCCAGTAGAACCGGAAAAACAGCCAAGCGATGGAACGGCAACGTGTTTGGCGTGCGGGTTTCCATCACTCTTGCTCCTCAATGGTCGGCTGCCGGAAATCAATAACTTGGCATAATTTGTGCCGACAAAATGCGCGCAGAGTATAGGGGCGGTTCAGCCCCTATTCAACTGTCGGGTAGTGATTTCCGATCACGCGCTACATAAGCAAATGTTTCAGCGGATGTGGGCAAGGACGCCTTGAAGCTCGTCAAGGGAGTTATATCCGATGACCAATTGCCCTTTGCCCTTCTTGCCGTGACGAATTTGCACCGCAGAGCCCAGGCGCTCGGCCAGGCGCTGCTCGAGTCGCGCGATATCCGGATCAGGTTTGGCGGTTTCGACCGGTGCAGGTTTGCCGCTGAGCCACTGGCGCACCAGCGCTTCAGTCTGACGCACGGTCAGGCCTCGTGCGACAACGTGTCGCGCCCCTTCAACCTGTTGATTTTCCGGCAAACCGAGCAACGCACGGGCATGGCCCATTTCCAGGTCGCCGTGGGACAACATGGTCTTGATCACTTCCGGCAGCGCGATCAAACGCAACAAGTTGGACACGGTGACGCGGGACTTGCCCACTGCCTCGGCCACTTGTTGCTGGGTGAGCTGGAATTCCTGCTGCAAACGCTGCAACGCAATCGCTTCTTCGATCGGGTTGAGGTCTTCACGCTGGATATTCTCGATCAACGCCATGGCGATCGCGGTTTCATCCGGCACATCGCGCACCATCGCCGGGATGGTTTCCTTGCCGGCCTGCTGGCTGGCACGCCAGCGGCGCTCCCCGGCGATGATCTCAAAGCGGCCACCGCCAATGGGGCGCACCACGATGGGCTGCATCACGCCCTGGGCCTTGATCGAGTTGGACAGTTCTTCCAGGGCCTGGGGGTCCATGTCCCGACGTGGCTGGTATTTGCCCCGCTGGATCAGGTCCAGCGGCAAGTGCTGCAGCTCGCGCTCGTCGGCCTGCACCGCTTGTTCTTCAAGCGATGTGACGGTCGGACCACTCAACAGTGCATCCAGTCCACGTCCGAGACCTCGTTTCTTGACGGCCATGGGGATTCCTTAATTTGGCTGGGCTGCAGCGGTGCGTGAA
The DNA here is from genome assembly GCF_001320835.1 of Pseudomonas sp. NBRC 111138. Taxonomy (NCBI): domain Bacteria; kingdom Pseudomonadati; phylum Pseudomonadota; class Gammaproteobacteria; order Pseudomonadales; family Pseudomonadaceae; genus Pseudomonas; species Pseudomonas sp. NBRC 111138. Next base: position 44,011 of record NZ_BCBO01000003.1, read on the forward strand.
TTACGGCGTTGGCGGCGAACCATCTCGCCAGCCAATGCCAGGTAGGCAATGGCACCACGCGAGGATTTGTCGTACGCCAGCGCGGGCATGCCATAGCTTGGCGCTTCGGCCAGGCGGATGTTGCGTGGAATCACGGTGTCGTACAACTGATCGCCAAAGTGTTCCTTGAGCTGCGCCGACACATCGTTCATCAGGCTCAGGCGCGGGTCATACATCGTACGCAGCAGGCCTTCGACTTTCAGGTTCGGGTTGAGCAACTCGGCAATTCGCTTGATGTTATCCACAAGGTCGCTCAAGCCTTCGAGAGCGAAGTACTCGCACTGCATGGGGATAATTACCCCATCGGCGGCAACCAGCGCGTTAAGCGTGAGCATCGACAGCGACGGTGGACAGTCGATCAAAATGTAATCGTAGTTTTCGCGAATGGGCGCCAGGGCGCTGCGCAGACGGCTTTCTTTCATCTGCATTTCCAGCAGCACCACTTCCGCCGCGGTCAGATCGCGGTTGGCCGGCAGCAGTTGGTAACCGCCGTGCTCGGAATAGTGCATGGCCTGGGCCAGGTCGCATTCGCCAATCAGCAAATCGTAGACCGAGTTTTCCAGGCCGTGTTTATCCACACCGCTACCCATGGTGGCGTTGCCCTGTGGATCGAGATCGATCAACAGCACCCGACGCTTGGTCGCGACCAGGGATGCTGCGAGGTTGATACAGGTGGTGGTTTTACCCACGCCACCTTTCTGGTTCGCTATCGCGAATACCTTAGCCATTCTTGCTTGTGTTCCCAATCATGCCGTGCGGCGCAGTATCAGCAGATGGCGTTGGCCTTGGCAACCAGGTACGGCCAAGGCGTGTTCGCTATCGAGGTGGAAGTCTGCCGGCAATGCTAACAGCTCGTCGCTTGGATGAACGCCCTTCATTGCCAACCAGCGGGTATCACGGTCGCCCAGGTGGCGTGTCCAGTTGCTGAAGTTCTCCATGCTGCTGAACGCCCGAGACACGATCCCGTTGAAAGGCAGTTCAGGCGTGAATGCTTCGACACGACTGTGGATAACTTGCAGGTTATCCAGCTTGAGTTCGAGTTTGACCTGGGTCAGGAAGCGGGTTTTCTTGCCGTTGCTGTCCAGGCAGGTCACGTGGGACTCGGGAAACAGGATCGCCAACGGGATGCCAGGCATGCCGCCGCCGCTGCCCACATCGAGCCAACGGCCATTTTCGATAAACGGCATCACGCTGAGGCTGTCGAGCAAATGCCGCGACACCATCTCGTCTGGGTCACGCACTGCTGTCAGGTTGTAAGCCTTGTTCCATTTGATCAACAGGGCCAGGTAGCCCAGCAGTAGCTCATGCTGGGCTTCGGTCAGGGCTACGCCCAACTGACGCGCTCCTGTGGATAACTCTTCGGCGTGTTGCGAGGTGACCAACGAACTCAAGCGCTTTGCTCCAACTGACGGCCCGCGCCGCGTTTTTTCAAATGAATCATCAACAGCGAGATGGCTGCCGGAGTGACGCCAGGGATACGTGAAGCCTGCCCGAGGGTTTCCGGCCGAGTTATCCCCAACTTGCTTTGAATTTCCTTCGACAACCCGGAAATCCCGCTGTAGTCGATATCCACAGGCAGTTTGGTGTCTTCACTGGCTCGCAGCCGGGCGATCTCGTCCTGCTGGCGATCAATGTAGCCTGCGTATTTGGTCTTGATTTCAACCTGTTCAGCAACCTGTGGGTCTTCTGCGCCCTGGCCAGTCACTTCGACCAGACCAGCGTAGTCGATTTCCGGGCGGGAAAGCAGGTTGAGCAAGTTGTACTCATGGGTCAACGGCGTGCCGAATTTTTCTGCAATGGCGTCGCCTTGCTCCGTGCCCGGGCGAACCCAGGTACTTTTCAGACGCTGTTCTTCGAGCGCAATGCTTTCGCGTTTTTTGCAGAAGGCCGCCCAGCGGGCGTCATCGACCAGGCCCAGCTCGCGACCTTTTTCGGTCAAGCGCAGGTCGGCGTTGTCTTCGCGCAGGATCAGACGGTATTCCGCCCGAGATGTGAACATCCGGTACGGTTCCTGGGTACCCAGGGTAATCAGGTCGTCGACCAATACGCCGATGTAGGCTTCATCGCGACGCGGGCACCAGCTGTCTTTGCCTTGTGCACGCAATGCTGCGTTGGTCCCGGCCAGCAAACCTTGGGCCCCGGCTTCTTCATAACCGGTAGTGCCGTTGATTTGGCCGGCGAAGAACAGGCCGCCGATCACTTTGGTTTCCAGGCTGTATTTCAGGTCGCGCGGGTCGAAGTAGTCGTACTCGATGGCGTAGCCCGGACGCACGATGTGCGCGTTTTCCATACCGCGAATCGACTGCACGATCTGGATTTGCACATCGAACGGCAGCGAAGTGGAAATTCCGTTGGGGTACAGCTCGTGGGTGGTCAAGCCTTCGGGTTCCATAAAGACCTGGTGGCTTTCCTTGTCGGCAAAGCGGTGGATCTTGTCTTCGATCGACGGGCAATAACGCGGGCCAATGCCTTCGATCACCCCGGAATACATCGGCGAACGATCAAGGTTCGCGGCAATGATTTCGTGGGTTCGGGCGTTGGTGTGGGTAATCCAGCAGCTGACCTGTTTCGGGTGCTGTTCTTTGGAACCCATGAACGACATGACCGGGATCGGCGTGTCGCCGGCTTGCTCGGTCATCATCGAGAAATCCACAGAACGCCCATCAATGCGTGGCGGGGTTCCGGTTTTCAAACGGCCGACGCGCAGCGGTAGTTCACGCAGACGTTTTGCCAAGGCAATCGACGGCGGGTCACCGGCACGACCACCGGAATAATTTTGCATACCGATGTGGATAAGTCCGCCGAGGAACGTGCCCGTGGTCAGTACGACCGAATCTGCATGAAAACGCAGACCCATTTGCGTAACGACACCGCGTACCTGGTCCTGCTCGACGATCAAGTCATCGGCGGCCTGCTGAAATATCCACAGGTTCGGCTGGTTTTCCAGGGTTTCGCGTACCGCTGCCTTGTACAGGATGCGGTCGGCCTGAGCCCGGGTAGCACGTACGGCCGGGCCTTTGCGGCTGTTGAGCACGCGAAATTGAATACCACCCTTGTCGGTGGCCATCGCCATTACCCCGCCAAGGGCATCGATTTCCTTGACCAGATGGCTTTTGCCAATCCCGCCAATTGCGGGGTTGCAACTCATGGCACCGAGGGTTTCCACGTTATGCGTCAGCAACAGGGTTTTTACGCCCATGCGTGCTGACGCCAGTGCTGCCTCGGTACCGGCATGACCGCCGCCGATGACGATCACTTCAAAACGGGAAGGGAAATCCACCACGCACCTCGTGCCTGCTTATGTAGGTAATCAGGAATTGTTTGTTGAAAGGGTTCTACAGCTTTGGCGGCAAGTATAGGGACTTCGCCCTTCCTAAAGAACCCTTTGCACAAAATTTAACCAGCTGTGGATGAATCACAGACAATAGAAATTAAAAGAGAGAAATTTATTAAATCTTTGTTTTTATGTTTATTTATACTGAGCAACATTTCTGTGGATAGATCTCTGCAGGCCTTTATTTTCAATGTGTACAGCGATTCAAAACGTTGTGGTCATCTGCCGATGAGGCCCTTGGATAAGTGCTTTAAGCCTGTGGATTAAACGACTGGTTATCCACAGGTGGGTTTTTACTCAGGTTTCAGGCCCTGTTATCAACTGGGCACAACCGCGGTTATTCACAGGGCTTAATCCACAGAAACGGCCGATTTCGTCCATGGCAAAGCTGGGAATTAATCCCGGGTGGGACAAAAACAGATCTATTGTGGGAAAACACTGGGCCAGTTAATAATAGCGATTATCATTAACCTACCTTGTCGCGCCTATGCCTTCCTCCTCACATACCGCAGCGGTCCAGCACATCTATGAACAGCACCATTCGTGGTTGCGCGGATGGCTCAAGGGAAAATTGCATAACGCCAGCGATGCAGCCGATGTGGCCCACGATACGTTCGTGCGCATGCTCGGTGGATGTCACGCAGCGCAGATCCGTGAACCACGGGACTATCTGACGACCATCGCCAGGGGTCTGGTGATTGACCGCTATCGGCGGCACGCCATCGAGCAGGCCTACAGGCAAACCCTGGCAGAGCGTCCCGAAACCACAGCTATCAGTGAAGAAGACAAGGCAATCATCATCGAAACCCTAGTGGCTGTGGATAAAGCGCTGTCTGGCCTGGGTGAGCGGGCACGGCGAATTTTCGTGCTCGCACAGATTGAAGGGCTGACTTATCAAAAGATCGCCGATCAACTGCAGGTATCGCTGACCACGGTGAAGAAACACATGATCCGCGCCCTCACCGAATGCTCCCTGATCATGGCCAGCCGGTAATGGTCAGCCCCGACCGCAAGACGTTCGAGGCCGCTGCCAGTTGGTACGTGCAATTTCAGTCGCAACCACCGACGCCCGCACAACATCAAGCCTGGCAGCAGTGGCTTAATCGTGACCCATCCCACCAGGCGGCTTGGAACCAGATGGAGCAGTTGCAGCGCAGCCTTGGAGCCCTGTCCCCTGACCTCACACGCCGCGCGTTGTCCACCACGCAACAGCGGCGCCAGGTCCTCAAGTGGATGCTGGTGCTCGGCGGCAGTGGCTATCTGGGGTGGAACGTCCAGCAACATACGTCGCTGGGCAACATATGGGCTGATTACCGCACGTCGGTGGGCCAGAGGCGACGCATCGAGCTGGCGGATGGCACGCAGATCAATCTCAATACTCATACCGCTATCGATGTGGCATTTGATGGGCGACAACGTTTGATCCGTCTGCGCGAGGGTGAAGTGCTTATCCACACCGGCACACGGGGTGGGCACTTACCGTTTTATGTCGAAACTCGCCAAGGCCGGGTCCAGGCGCTGGGCACTCGGTTTACTGTGCGCCAACTGCCGGACGCCACGCGGGTTGGTGTCTTGGAAGAACGGGTTGAGATATCCCCCGGCGACCAACCCGAACTTCGCCGCACTATTGGCGCGGGTGAGAGCGCAGAGTTTGATCGGCGCAATGTGCGCGCTGCCCAGCGATATGGCGGAGTACAGGCCGCCTGGGTCGATGGCCAACTGATCGTGCTCGATGCTCGGCTGGAAGAAGTTATCGATGAGTTGGCGCGCTATCGGCCGGGCGTATTGCACTGCGACCCAGCCTCTGCAGGCCTACGCGTTTCCGGGACCTTCCGTCTGGACTCAACCGATGCCGTCCTCACTAACCTGCAAGCGAGCCTGCCGATTCAAGTGAAATACTTTACGCGCTATTGGGTGTCGGTCACCCGAATCGGCTGATCGAAAAAATAATCCACAGAGGGTTATCTTTTTTTGACCTGGTGCGGCCCTACAGGTAATCACGACGCTACCTTCAGGGCTTACTCACCTATGCGCCTTCCCACCCCGCTCCGCAAACGACTTTCCTGCCACAGCATGACCTACGGTCTGCAGTTCATCACCGCTACCACCGGTGTGTTGTTAGCCACCGCCGTCACGGCCGCCAGCGCAACGCAATACTATGCAATTGCCGCTGGCCCGCTGGACAATGCGTTGAGCCAGTTTGCTGCCAGGGCCAATGTGATTCTGTCCTTCTCCCCCCAGCAAACCGCGCGTTTGAATACGCCGGGGCTGCAAGGTGACTATTCGGTGGACCAGGGCTTTGCGCTGCTGCTGCAGAACTCGGACCTGCAGGCGGTCGCACAAGCTCCCGGCAGCTATGTATTACAGGCGGCCCCTGCTGGCCGACTCACGTTGGCACCCACCACTGTGAGCACTTATCAACAGGGCGGCTTCAATCAAGAGATCGCCGGGGATGTAGGCTACAAGGCGCAGAACAGCCGGATCGGCACGAAGACCAGCACACCGCTGTCCGAGACTCCGCGTTCGGTGTCCGTTGTCACTGGCCAGCGTATCAAGGACCAGAAATCTCAAACCCTGACAGACGTGTTGGGCTACGTACCGGGAATCTTCGCCCCACCGTTCGCTGCGGGCGACGGCTTGGCAGGCGATCTGTTTTTCATTCGCGGTTTCAATGCCACGGATTACGGCTACGGCCTGCTGCGAGATGGCCTGCGAGTTCAAGGCAATCGATACGACACCACCAGCGAACCCTACGGCCTGGAACGGGTCGAGATTTTCCGCGGCCCGTCTTCCCTGCTCTACGGTGAAAACGCACCCGGTGGTTTGGTTAATCTGGTGAGTAAACACCCGACTGCAACCCCGCAAGGCGAGGTGCAGGTGAATTATGGTTCGAATAATCGACGCCAGTTGGGTGTGGATATCTCGGGCCCGCTCAACGACAGTGACAATATTCTGGGCCGGGTGGTGATGCTGGGGCGTAAATCCGACACACAGACCGATCACGTCCCGGACGATCGTCTATATATCGCGCCATCCCTGACCCTGAACTTCGACGACTACAACACCCTGACGCTGCTGGCCAACTACCAGAAAGACCATACCAACCTGGAACTTGGCCTACCCGCCGCCGGTACGCTGCTTACAAATCCCAACGGGAAGCTGTCCAAACACACCCTACTGGGCAATCCGGACTGGAACACATTTGAACGCGAAGCGTGGAGCACCAGCTATGAGTTCAGCCACAGCTTCAATGATGACTGGCAGTTCCGTCAGAACTCGCGCTATATGCAGTCACGCATCAACCGGCACGAAACCTGGCCTGGATCATTGAATAACGGTGGCTTCGGCACCCGGCTGAACATGAACGCCTATGACCGCTACAACAAATCGATGGTCTATTCCCTGGATAACCAGCTCGAAGGCAAGTTCCAGTTGGGCAGTGTGGAAAACACAGTGCTATTGGGCGCCAGCTATGACCGAACCTCGTTCAATCAAGACTGGGATGCGGGTTTCGCCGGCACCATCGATGTGTATAACCCGGTGTACCTGCGCGACCCGCTCACTCCCCTGGCAGTGCAAAACACTTTGCTTGAACAGCAGATGAAAGGGGTTTATGCACAGATCCAAAGCAAATACGACCATTGGCTCTTTCTGCTCGGAGGCCGCCAGGATTGGGTCGACAGCAATTACCGAGACAAGGTCAAGCCATCGAGCAATATCAACTCACAGGATCGTAAATTCACTTACCAGGGCGGGGTGATGTACCAGTTCGACAACGGCCTTACGCCGTATGTCAGCTATTCCACCGCGTTTGTCCCCGTGCAGCAGATCTCCAACGCAGGCTCGCCGTTGAAACCGATCACCAGCAGCCAATATGAAGTGGGCGTTAAGTACGAACCGATCGGCTGGGATACGGCGATGACCGTGTCGGTGTATGACCTGCGCAAGCAGGACGATACCTACCTCGATGCCACCACCAACAGCTATCGCCAAGTCGGTGAAAGTCGCGCCAAGGGCGTGGAAGTCGAGGTCAACAGCAACATCAGCTCCAACTTCAACGTGACGGCGGCCTATACCTACACTGACGCCCGGATAACCAAGGATTCGGCCACTTCGCTGGTAGAAGGCCGTCAGATGACAGGCGTGCCGCGTAACCAGGCTTCGGTGTGGGGCAAATATCGCTTTCTCGACGGCCAACTCAAGGGTTTCTCCCTGGGCGGCGGGGTGCGCTATTTCGACAGTACCTTTTCCTACACCCCGCCTACGCTCTACGGGAAGCTGGACGCAGGAAGCGTCACCTTGGTGGATGCGGCACTGGGTTATCAGATCAACCCACACTGGTCGGTGGACCTGAACGCCAAGAACCTGTTCGACAAGGAATATGTATCCGGTTGCAACGATGCGGGGCGTTGCTATTGGGGTGACAGCCGTACCTTGCTCGGTACGGTGTCTTACAACTGGTAGACGAGGTGGATAACTCGGCTATTTGCCAATGCAAAAGCTGGAGAAAATCCGCCCCAGCAAATCATCCGAGCTGAAAGCTCCGGTGATTTCACCCAGCAGCTGCTGCGCCTGACGCAAATCTTCAGCCAGCAGCTCCCCAGCCCCCGCCAAGGTCAGCTGGGCCCGCCCGTGCTCCAGGGCCGCGCTGGCATGACGCAGCGCTTCCAGGTGCCTGCGCCGCGCACTGAAGCTGCTTTCCGAGGTCTGTTCGTAGCCCATGCATGCTTTAAGGTGCTCGCGCAGCAATTCCAGACCCTCGCCGGCCGATTTCGCGCTCAAGCTGATAGTGACGTGGCCATCTTCACTGGTTTCCAGGGCGATGGCTTCACCCGTAAGGTCGGCCTTGTTACGAATCAAGGTGACTTTGGCCGGGTCTGGCCGTTGTTCAAGAAATTCCGGCCACAAGGCAAAAGGATCCACAGCTTCAGGTGCAGTGGCATCCACCACCAGCAACACACGATCGGCTTCGCTGATCGCCTTGAGCGCACGTTCCACGCCGATCTTTTCCACCTCGTCGTCGGTATCGCGCAGACCTGCGGTGTCGACCACGTGCAGCGGCATACCGTCGATGTGGATATGTTCACGCAAGATATCCCGGGTAGTGCCGGCGATCTCGGTGACGATGGCCGCCTCGCGCCCTGCCAGAGCATTGAGTAGGCTGGATTTGCCGGCATTGGGCCGGCCGGCAATCACCACCGTCATACCATCGCGCAGCAAGGCGCCCTGCCCGGCTTCGCGCAGCACTGTGGATAACTCATCGCGGACTTTATCCAGCATCGCCAATACATGGCCATCCGCCAGGAAGTCTATTTCTTCTTCCGGAAAATCAATCGCGGCTTCGACGTAGATGCGCAGGCTGATCAGTTGCTCGGTCAAGTTATGCACACGCAGGGAAAAAGCCCCCTGCAATGAACGCAATGCGTTACGTGCAGCCTGTGCAGAACTGGCTTCGATCAAATCGGCGATGGCTTCGGCCTGGGCCAGGTCGAGCTTATCGTTCAAGAATGCGCGTTCGCTGAATTCCCCTGGTCTGGCCAGGCGGCAACCCAATTGCAAGCAGCGCTGCAGCAGCATGTCCAACACCACAGGACCACCGTGCCCTTGTAGTTCAAGGACATCCTCACCGGTGAACGAGTTTGGCCCTGGAAAATAGATGGCCAGCCCCTCGTCCAATACGCTGTGGTCGGCATCCAGGAACTGGCCGTAATGGGCATAACGAGGTTTCAGCTCCCGGCCGCTGATAGCCTTGGCTGCCACGCCCGCCAATGGCCCGGAAATTCGAACGATGCCGACGCCGCCCCGACCTTGAGCGGTAGCGACAGCAGCGATGGTTTCACGAGGAGCGCTCATCAGCAGGTTTCCAGAACAAAAGTGACGGAAAGCAAAACGCCCCACTAGGGGGCGTCTTGAGTGGTTATCCACAGAGTAAATTACGCCTCGGCTTTTTTGGTAGCCGCTTCGATTTTACGTGTGATGTACCACTGTTGAGAGATCGACAACACGTTGTTGACCACCCAGTACAGTACCAAGCCAGCAGGGAACCACAGGAAGAAGAAGGTGAAGATGATTGGCATCATTTTCATTACCTTGGCCTGCATCGGATCCGGCGGGGTTGGGTTCAGACGCTGCTGGATAAACATGGTCGCGCCCATGATGATCGGCAGGATAAAGAACGGGTCTTTGATCGACAGGTCAGTTATCCACAGCATGAACGGCGCCTGGCGCATTTCAACGCTTTCCAGCAATACCCAGTAAAGCGACAGGAACACCGGCATCTGTACCAGAATCGGCAAGCATCCACCCAGCGGGTTGATCTTCTCTTTCTTGTACAACTCCATCATGGCCTGCGACATTTTCTGCCGGTCATCACCATGTTGTTCTTTCAGCGCGGCCAGTTTCGGGGCCACGGCACGCATACGCGCCATCGACTTGTAGCTGGCTGCCGACAGAGGGAAGAAAAGCCCTTTGATCAGCATGGTCAGGAAGATGATCGACCAGCCCCAGTTACCCACGATGCTGTGGATATGTTGCAACAGCCAGAAGATCGGCTGGGCAATGAACCACAGGAAGCCGTAGTCCACAGTCAATTCCAGGCCTGGGGACAACTCTTTCAGTACCGCCTGGCTTTTAGGACCGGCGTACAGGGTAGCGCTGGTTTCAGCCTTGGCACCTGGAGCAACGGTCAACGCCGGGCCAGTGAAGCCAATGATGTAATTGCCCTGGCTGTCCTTGCGGGTTTGAACCAGGTTCGCGTCACCCTTGTTCGGAATCCAGGCGGTCACGAAATAGTGCTGCAGCCACGCTACCCAGCCACCTTGGACGGTTTCTTTCAGCGTGCCCTTGTCGATATCTTTCATCGACACTTTTTTGTACGGCTCGTTACTTGTCCACAGGGCGGCGCCCAGGTAAGTGGCGGTGCCGGTGGCGGTGCTGGAAGACGGATCGGAGCTGGCGTCACGCTTGAGCTGGGCAAACAGGTTGCCACTCCAGGCTTTGTCGCTGGTGTTGTCGATCAGGTAAGTGACCTTCAAATCGTACAAACCGCGGGTAAAGCTGAAACGCTTGATGTAGTTGACACCGTCGAGGCTGAATTTCAGGTCGACGTTCAACTGGTTCTGGCCGTCTGCCAGTTGATAAGTCTTTTGTTCGGTCGAATAAACCGGACGACCGGTAGCACGTGCATCCGGACCATTGGTACCAGTCAGGCCGCTTTGTGCCAGATAAGTACGTTCACCGCCGTTATCGAACAGTTGGAACGGCACATCCGGATGGTCTTGGCGACGTGGATACAGCGGCAGCTTCAGCTGTGCGATATCACCACCCTGTGGGTCGATAGCCAACTCGAGCACATCCGTTTTCACGTGGATGAGGTCTTTGTTGGTGACCACTGGCGTTTCTAACGGGGCACTTGTCTCGCCATTCGCGCTGGGTACATCGGCACTCGCGGACGCATTGTTACCCAGCGGGGTGTCCGGAATAGCCGGCGCAGCCTGATTGGTAGCAACATTCTGAGTCGGCAGGGCAGCCTGACCGTAGTCCTGGTTCCATTTAAGGACCATGACATAGGACACGATTGCCAGGGCGACGATCAGGATTGTGCGTTTAATATCCATGATTACTCGGCCATCGAAGAAGAACGGGAGGTAGGGATAGGTGGAACCGGGTCATAACCACCGGGATTCCACGGATGACAGCGACCTAAACGACGAAAGGTCAGCCAGCCACCGCGCAGAAGACCATGATTTTCTATGGCCTCTAACGCGTAGCAGGAACAACTGGGGTAGAAACGACAGTGACTGGCCATCAGAGGACTAATGGCATAGCGATAAAACTGGATCGGAACGATTGCCAGTTTACGCATCAAGGCTGTCTACCCCTACAGTTTCGGTGCTGACTGCTGGTGCTGGCTTGTGGGTACGCGCCAAACGTTTCCAGAGCTTGCCGAAATGCTGAATCAATTCGGGGTTTTCTACATCACCCAAGCCTTTGCGCGCGACGATAACAATATCCCAACCAACCAGAGTGTCCTGGTGGAGGCGAAACGATTCGCGCATCAGACGCTTGAGGCGATTGCGCTCAACGGAGAGCTTTACGCTCTTCTTGCCGATCACCAACCCGAGACGGGGGTGATCAAGATCGTTGTTACGCGCAAGGAGCAGGAGATTTTTCCCCGGAACCTTGCCGGTGGGGGAGTCAAAGACTGCCTTGAAATGCCGGGGGGTTAGCAGACGCTTTTCCCGACTGAAGTCCTGACTCACCACCAGTACCGGATTATCAAACTGCCAGACGCGCACGACCTTTGGCGCGGCGACGCGACAGGACAGCACGGCCGTTCTTGGTAGCCATGCGAGCACGGAAGCCGTGAGTACGGGCGCGTTTGATGGTGCTTGGTTGGAAAGTACGTTTCATGGCGTTGTTACCTGGTTCGTCCACAACGGGCCGGAATGGCCCCCGTTTTAAGAGACCGGCGATTCTAGAGAAAGCAAGCCTCTAGGTCAATTTCCAACCAGCTTTTCCTTTAATTAGATGTCGACGGGGTCCTGACGCCCTTCTCCCCGCTTGGCTTCCATCCGGCATGCGATAGATATAAAAATAAAGAAGGAAGTTATTTAAAGCTTTTCTGTAAAGCTTATAAAAGCTAGGAGCGCGATCATCTGTGGATAACTGCCTTTAGACCTTGTTCCGCGTGGTGTACAGAGAATGACAACACGGGGGAGAAGCAGTGCTCTGCCTGTGCTGCGCTATCGGATAAGCTGTGTGTGGAACGGGCAGTTATCCACAGGCCAGTTACCCACAGACTTTTGACCCCGCTTGTGCAACGAGCTCAGGTGGGTTTATCCACAGAGCTTATGCACAGACCACTGGTCGCCTTTTTAGCGGTTAAAGCATTGATTTTGGGTGGCCTGTGAGCAACCTACATGTGGATAAGTGGACGGCTGGTCGCTACAATGGCGGCTGTTTTTGCCTCACCGGCTTTCAACTTAGGGGATATCCGTGTCAGTGGAACTTTGGCAGCAGTGCGTGGAGCTTTTGCGCGATGAGCTGCCTGCCCAGCAATTCAACACCTGGATCCGTCCGCTACAGGTCGAAGCCGAAGGCGACGAGTTGCGTGTCTATGCGCCCAATCGTTTTGTCCTCGACTGGGTCAACGAGAAGTACCTGGGCCGCGTTCTCGAATTGCTCGATGAACATGGCAACGGTCTGGCGCCTGCTCTCTCCTTATTAATAGGCAGCAAGCGCAGCTCGGCTCCCCGCGCCGCGCCGAATGCGCCATTGGCCGCCGCTGCGTCGCAAGCCCAGGCCGCAGTGGCGCCTGTCGCCGCAGCACCTGCACCGACAGCTGCGCCGTCCAAGCCGTCCTCGCGCAAAAATGCGCCAGAGAATGAGGAGCCGTCCCGCGACAGCTTCGACCCGATGGCTGGTGCCAGCTCCCAACAGGCGCCTGTGCGCTCCGAGCAACGTACTGTGCAGGTAGAAGGCGCGCTCAAGCACACCAGTTACCTGAACCGCACCTTTACCTTCGAGAACTTTGTCGAAGGCAAGTCCAACCAACTGGCCCGAGCGGCCGCCTGGCAGGTCGCCGATAATCCCAAGCATGGTTACAACCCGCTCTTCCTTTATGGCGGCGTGGGCTTGGGTAAGACGCACTTGATGCACGCCGTCGGTAACCACCTATTAAAGAAGAACCCGAATGCCAAGGTGGTTTACCTGCATTCGGAGCGCTTCGTGGCCGACATGGTCAAGGCCTTGCAGCTCAACGCAATCAACGAGTTCAAACGTTTCTACCGCTCCGTTGATGCCCTGTTGATCGATGACATTCAGTTCTTCGCCCGCAAGGAACGTTCCCAAGAGGAGTTCTTCCACACCTTCAACGCCCTGCTCGAAGGTGGCCAGCAGGTCATCTTGACCAGTGACCGTTATCCGAAGGAAATCGAAGGCCTGGAAGAACGTCTGAAGTCGCGTTTCGGCTGGGGCCTGACGGTTGCAGTCGAGCCACCGGAGCTGGAAACCCGTGTTGCCATCCTGATGAAGAAGGCCGACCAGGCTAAAGTCGATCTGCCACACGATGCTGCGTTCTTCATCGCCCAACGCATACGTTCCAACGTGCGTGAGCTGGAAGGCGCGCTCAAGCGGGTCATCGCTCACTCGCACTTCATGGGCCGCGATATCACCATCGAGCTGATTCGCGAGTCCTTGAAAGACTTGTTGGCCTTGCAGGACAAGCTGGTGAGTGTGGATAACATCCAGCGCACCGTGGCCGAGTACTACAAGATCAAGATTTCCGACCTGCTGTCCAAGCGCCGTTCGCGCTCGGTCGCACGTCCACGCCAGGTTGCCATGGCCCTCTCCAAGGAGTTGACCAACCACAGCCTGCCGGAAATCGGTGATGTGTTCGGCGGACGCGACCACACCACGGTCTTGCATGCATGCCGCAAGATCAATGAACTTAAGGAATCCGACGCGGATATTCGCGAGGACTACAAGAACCTGCTGCGTACACTGACTACGTGATGACACCAGCGCAGCTTATTAAGGCAAGGGACTAGACCATGCATTTCACCATTCAACGCGAAGCCCTGTTGAAACCCCTGCAACTGGTCGCAGGCGTCGTCGAGCGCCGACAGACCTTGCCGGTGCTTTCCAACGTATTACTGGTGGTCGAGGGGCAGCAGTTGTCCTTGACCGGTACCGACCTGGAAGTCGAACTGGTGGGTCGCGTCCAGCTCGAAGAGCCCGCCGAACCGGGCGAGATCACCGTGCCGGCGCGCAAGCTGATGGATATCTGCAAAAGCCTGCCCAACGATGCGCTGATCGACATCAAGGTGGATGAGCAGAAGTTGGTGGTCAAGGCAGGCCGTAGCCGTTTCACCCTGTCGACCTTGCCGGCCAATGACTTTCCAACCGTAGAAGAAGGCCCGGGCTCGCTGACGTGCAGCCTGGAGCAAAGCAAGCTGCGTCGTTTGATCGAGCGCACCAGCTTCGCTATGGCTCAGCAGGACGTGCGTTACTACCTCAACGGTATGCTGCTGGAAGTATCGGAAGGCATCATCCGCGCCGTGGCCACCGACGGCCACCGTCTGGCAATGTGCTCGATGCGTGCCGATATCGGTCAGCCGGATCGTCACCAGGTGATTGTTCCACGCAAAGGTATCCTTGAACTGGCGCGTTTGCTCACCGAGCCGGACGGCAACGTCAGCATCGTGTTGGGCCAGCACCACATTCGTGCCACCACCGGCGAGTTCACCTTCACCTCCAAGCTGGTCGACGGCAAGTTCCCGGACTACGAGCGTGTGTTGCCTAAAGGTGGCGACAAGCTGGTGGTCGGTGATCGTCAGGCCCTGCGTGAAGCCTTCAGCCGTACTGCGATTCTTTCCAACGAAAAGTACCGTGGTATTCGCCTGCAACTGGCCAACGGCCAACTGAAAATCCAGGCCAACAACCCGGAACAGGAAGAGGCGGAAGAAGAAGTGGGTGTCGACTACAACGGCGCATCGCTGGAAATCGGCTTTAACGTGAGCTACCTGTTGGACGTGCTGGGTGTCATGACCACCGAACAGGTTCGTCTGATCCTGTCGGACTCCAACAGCAGCGCCCTGGTGCAAGAATCTGACAACGACGACTCGGCTTACGTTGTCATGCCGATGCGCCTGTAATCATGCTCAGCAGAAGCTAGATGTCCCTTAGTCGCGTCTCGGTCACCGCGGTGCGCAATCTGCACCCGGTGACCTTCTCCCCTTCCCCCCGCATCAACATCCTCCATGGCGCCAACGGCAGTGGTAAAACCAGCGTGCTGGAAGCCATCCACCTGCTGGGGCTTGCGCGTTCCTTCCGCAGTGCCCGTTTGTTACCCGTGATTCAGTACGAACAATTGGCCTGTACCGTATTTGGCCAAGTGGAACTGGCTGAGGGCGGACATAGCAGCCTGGGGATATCGCGTGATCGCGGTGGCGAATTTCAGATCCGAATCGACGGGCAAAATGCGCGCAGCGCAGCGCAACTGGCCGAGATCCTGCCGTTGCAACTGATCAACCCCGACAGCTTTCGATTGTTGGAGGGGGCCCCGAAAATCCGTCGGCAGTTTCTCGACTGGGGCGTGTTCCACGTGGAACCACGCTTCATGGCCACTTGGCAGCGCCTGCAGAAGGCCCTGCGGCAGCGGAACTCATGGCTGCGGCATGGTACACTTGACGCCGCTTCGCAAGCAGCCTGGGACCGTGAACTGTGCCTGGCCAGCGACGAAATAGATGAATACCGCCGCGCCTATATCAAAGCCTTGAAACCAGTCTTTGAGCAGACCTTGAGCGAGTTATTGGATATCGAGGGGCTGACGCTGAGTTATTACCGGGGTTGGGACAAAGAGCGTGAGCTGAATGCAGTGCTCGCAACGTCCTTGCAACGGGATCAGCAAATCGGACACACCCAGGCCGGCCCCCAGCGCGCTGATTTGCGCCTTAGATTAGGTGCACACAATGCTGCGGATATCTTGTCCCGCGGCCAGCAGAAGTTGGTGGTCTGTGCATTGCGTATCGCGCAGGGCCATTTGGTTAGCCAGGCTCGACGCGGTCAGTGTATTTATTTGGTGGATGACTTGCCGTCTGAGCTCGACGAGCAGCACCGCCGCTCGCTATGCCGCTTGTTGGAAGACTTACGCTGCCAGGTGTTTATCACCTGTGTAGACCACGAATTATTGAGGGAAGGCTGGCAGACGGAAACGCCAGTCGCTTTGTTCCACGTGGAACAAGGCCGTATCACCCAGACCCACGACCATCGGGAGTGAAGGCATGAGCGAAGAAAACACGTACGACTCGACCAGCATTAAAGTGCTGAAAGGTTTGGATGCCGTACGCAAACGTCCCGGTATGTACATTGGCGACACCGATGATGGTAGCGGTCTGCACCACATGGTGTTCGAGGTGGTCGATAACTCCATCGACGAAGCTCTGGCCGGTCACTGCGACGACATCAGCATTATCATCCACCCGGATGAATCCATCACCGTGCGTGACAACGGTCGTGGCATCCCGGTAGACGTGCACAAAGAAGAAGGCGTTTCGGCGGCAGAGGTCATCATGACCGTGCTCCACGCTGGCGGTAAGTTCGACGACAACTCCTACAAAGTATCCGGTGGTTTGCACGGTGTAGGCGTGTCGGTAGTGAACGCTCTGTCCGAAGAACTGATCCTCACTGTCCGCCGTAGCGGCAAGATTTGGGAGCAGACCTACGTCCACGGCGTACCACAGGAACCGATGAAAATCGTCGGTGATAGTGAAACCACCGGTACCCAGATCCACTTCAAGCCATCAGAAGAAACCTTCAAGAACATCCACTTCAGCTGGGACATCCTGGCCAAGCGGATTCGCGAACTGTCCTTCCTTAACTCCGGTGTCGGCATCGTCCTCAAGGATGAGCGCAGCGGCAAGGAAGAGCTGTTCAAGTACGAGGGTGGCCTGCGAGCGTTCGTTGAATACCTGAACACCAACAAGACCGCGGTCAACCAGGTGTTCCACTTCAACATTCAGCGCGAAGACGGCATCGGCGTGGAAATCGCCCTGCAGTGGAACGACAGCTTCAACGAGAACCTGTTGTGCTTCACCAACAACATTCCACAACGCGATGGCGGTACTCACTTGGTGGGTTTCCGTTCCGCGCTGACGCGTAACCTGAACACCTACATCGAAGCGGAAGGCTTGGCGAAGAAACATAAAGTCGCCACCACCGGTGACGATGCCCGTGAAGGCCTGACGGCGATTATCTCGGTCAAGGTACCGGATCCGAAGTTCAGCTCCCAGACCAAAGACAAGCTGGTGTCTTCCGAAGTGAAGACCGCGGTTGAACAGGAAATGGGTAAATACTTCTCCGACTTCCTGTTGGAAAACCCGAACGAAGCCAAGCTGGTCGTCGGCAAGATGATCGATGCTGCCCGCGCTCGTGAAGCCGCGCGTAAGGCCCGTGAGATGACCCGCCGTAAAGGTGCGCTGGATATCGCCGGCCTGCCAGGCAAACTGGCTGACTGCCAAGAGAAAGACCCTGCCCTCTCCGAACTGTATCTGGTGGAAGGTGACTCTGCAGGCGGTTCCGCCAAGCAGGGTCGTAACCGTCGCACCCAGGCCATCCTGCCGTTGAAGGGCAAGATCCTCAACGTTGAGAAGGCCCGCTTTGACAAGATGATTTCTTCCCAGGAAGTCGGCACCTTGATCACGGCATTGGGCTGCGGTATTGGCCGCGATGAGTACAACATCGACAAGCTGCGTTACCACAACATCATCATCATGACCGATGCTGACGTCGACGGTTCGCACATCCGTACCCTGCTGCTGACCTTCTTCTTCCGTCAGTTGCCGGAGCTGATTGAGCGTGGCTATATCTACATCGCCCAGCCGCCGTTGTACAAAGTGAAAAAGGGCAAGCAAGAGCAATACATCAAAGACGACGACGCCATGGAAGAGTACATGACGCAATCGGCCCTTGAAGATGCGAGCCTGCACCTGAATGACGAAGCGCCGGGCATCTCGGGTGAGTCGCTGGAGCGCCTGGTCAATGACTTCCGTATGGTCATGAAGACGCTCAAACGTTTGTCGCGCCTGTACCCTCAGGAGCTGACCGAGCACTTCATCTACCTGCCAGCCGTGAGCCTGGAGCAGTTGGGCGATCACGCCGCCATGCAAGATTGGCTGGCCCAGTACGAAGTACGCCTGCGTACTGTGGAGAAGTCTGGCCTGGTATACAAAGCCAGCCTGCGTGAAGACCGTGAACGTAACGTATGGCTGCCAGAGGTCGAACTGATCTCCCACGGCCTGTCCAACTACGTCACCTTCAACCGCGACTTCTTCGGCAGCAACGACTACAAGACCGTAGTCACCCTCGGTGCTCAACTGAGCACCCTGCTGGACGACGGTGCTTACATTCAGCGTGGCGAACGCAAGAAGCAGGTCAAGGAGTTCAAGGAAGCCTTGGACTGGTTGATGGCGGAAAGCACCAAGCGTCATACCATCCAGCGCTATAAAGGTCTGGGCGAGATGAACCCTGATCAGCTGTGGGAAACCACCATGGACCCTGCTCAACGTCGCATGCTGCGCGTGACTATCGAAGACGCCATTGGCGCAGACCAGATCTTCAACACCCTGATGGGTGATGCGGTCGAGCCTCGTCGTGACTTCATTGAGAGCAATGCCTTGGCGGTGTCTAACCTGGACTTCTGATCAGGCACATCAGCTAAAAACAAAAGGCCAACGCTTAGCGTTGGCCTTTTTTATTGGTCTGCAGACTCGAATTCTTAAATGCTCCACGTGGAACATCGGCGTACTCAATTTTGCGCGGCGGGTGTCACACTCTCCAACCGATACCCGTACCCATAGATCGTCAACAGCTGCCAACCGCGATCAGCTGTCAGCCCTAGCTTGTTACGCAGGCGGTAGATATGCGTGTCCAACGGCCGCGACGACACCATTTCTTCGTGGCTCCAGAACCGCTCATACAGGTACTCGCGAGACAACGGTCGGGCCAGGTTGGCAAATAGACAACTTGCCAAACGGTATTCTCGTTCTGTGAGGTTGATGGGTTTGCCCGCTCGGGTGACGGTCAGTTCGGCATCGTCGAACGTCAGATCGTTAAAGCTCTGCACTTCCTGGGTAGCCGACTTTTGCAAACCGTGGCGCCGCAGCACGGCGCTGACTCGGGCTTTGAGTTCGTTGGGCCGAAACGGCTTGCTGACATAATCATCCGCCCCGCTATTCAACGCCGTTACGATGTCACTCTCGGCATCGCGACTGGTGAGCATGATCACGGCAGGGGGCGATTCCATGTGCTCGCGAGTCCAGCGCAATAACGCGATCCCGGAGATGTCCGGCAGTTGCCAGTCAAGAATCAGCAGGTCAAAGGTTTCCCGGCGTAGCTGGCGCAGCAGGTCTTCACCACGTTCGAAAAAATGCAGCGACCAAGGCTGTTCAGTCGGGCCGGGAATCTGTCGCAGTGTCTGTTCCACCCGTCGCAACTCCGCGGGTTCGTCATCCAGTATTGCGACACGCATGGGTGGGGTCCTTCCTACAAAAAACGAGAGCTTGGATAGGGGCACATGCTGTACAAATGCCGGCCTCTGAATCTGAATAATTATGGGCGGATTTTACGGTGCTCGTATCTCTCGATACGCTGAAAGCGCCGTAAACGCCACCCACTACGTCCTCAAAGAAAGATACCGGCTCCAGTCGGTCAGGAAAAGGGTCGGTGCCGATCGCCTCGCTGGTGCGTAATGCCTGCTTGAATGTGCGGTATCGTTCATTGCGCGGCCGCGGGAACTCCTCCAATGAGACCCAAATAAGCTTCACTGGTTTCAGAACACCGTATGCACTTCATCGCAACCCCATGGAGAGGGATCCTGGGCTTATGAAATCTTTACTCAATGACCATCGACTCCTTGGCACCCTTTTGGCGGTAGCCCTGTGAACCTATGGCGCAAAGCCGAGAAACGCCAACCTACCCAGGCGCAGCTTTTGTTTCATGGGCTGGTTCGTGAATGGCTGTTGATCGGTTTGGTGCTCCTGCCCTTCACCGCGTACTTATCCTTGAGTGCGGGGCTGGCACTCAACAATCCGCTCTATGACAGCCTGCGCCGCCTGACGCCGTTACCGGCAGATCCACGGATCGTTCTGGTGACCATTGATACGCCCAGCCTGGAAGCGTTAGGCCCGTGGCCCTGGCCGCGCAGCGTGCATGCCGAGCTGATTGAACGCCTGAACGCCGCACAGCCAGCGGGCATTTTGTTTGACGTGATCTTCAGTGATCCCGGCGACAATAATGACGACCCACAACTGGCCGATGCCGTCTGCAAAGCCGGCAATGTATTGCTGCCCATCGCCGGGGACAGCAGCGTCAGCCCCAAGGCCCAGGTAACGCCGTTGTCGCCACTGCTCAAGTGCGCCAAGGGCGTAGGGCACATCAACGTCGAAGCGGATAACGACGGAGTGGTGCGCAGCGTGTATCTACGTGAAGGCCCTCCGGGAAGCACACTTCCTCAGTTGGCGTGGCTCGCATTCGCCATGAACGAGCACGCCGAGACGATGCCGGGCCTGCCGCAAGAGCCGACTGGAGGTCACTGGCACCAGGAACATGAAATCCGTGTGCCGTTCACTTCGGAACCAGACCATTTTCCCAGTGTGTCCTACGTCAGCGTATTGCGCGGCGAGGTACCTCCCGAGTCGCTGCGTGGTCGCCTGGTTCTGATCGGCGCCTCAGCCTATGGCATGGCCGATCGTTTCGTGACGCCGCTCTCTTCCACCGTAGGTACT
>NZ_BCBO01000004.1:0-56423 GCF_001320835.1 Pseudomonas sp. NBRC 111138
GATTGGAACCTGAAGGTCAGCTCCAAGCGTCAAGCGGTCAAAGCTGCAAACGCCACGCCGCCAGGCCCAGGAAGAACCAGCCGAGCAGGAACGCCAGCCCGCCAAACGGCGTGATGATCCCCAGTTTACTGATGCCGGTCATCGTCAGCACATACAGGCTGCCCGAGAACAGCAGGATACCGACGGTAAACGAAATACCCGCCCAAGTGACCAGCCGACCCGGAATATGCGCCGCCAGCAAGGCCACGCCGAACAGTGCCAGGGCATGCACCAACTGGTAGGTCACACCAGTATGAAAGATCGCCAGGTAGTCGATGCTCAGGCGGTTTTTCAGGCCGTGGGCGGCGAACGCGCCCAGGGCGACACCGGTAAAGCCGAAAAAGGCAGCCAGCATCAGAAAGCTACGCAGCATGGGGAACTCCAGTCAGACTCATCGGGCAGGGTCTGTATAATGGCCCGCTCAACGGGTTCGGCCAAGCCATCTCTATGCTGCGTGTCCTCTTCAAACGCTTTCTCAACGTCGTGAAATGGTTTGCCATCGGCAGTGTGTTGCTGGTGCTACTGTTTCGTGTGGTGCCGCCACCGTTCACTGCGCTGATGGTGGAGCGCAAGGTCGAGTCCTGGGTCGACGGTGAGCCTATCGACCTGCAACGCAGCTGGGTGCCATGGGATGAAATATCCAATGACCTGAAAGTGGCGGTGATGGCCGGTGAAGACCAGCGCTTCCCACAACATTGGGGTTTTGATTTCGGCGCGATCCAGGCGGCGATTCTGCACAACGAACGCGGCGGCTCGATTCGCGGTGCCAGCACCCTGAGCCAGCAGGTGTCGAAAAACCTGTTCCTGTGGGCCGGCCGCAGCTATTTGCGCAAAGGCCTGGAGGCGTGGTTTACCGGTTTGATCGAGGTGTTGTGGCCCAAGCAGCGGATTCTTGAGGTGTACCTCAACAGCGTGGAATGGGATGAAGGTGTGTTTGGCGCAGAGGCAGCGGCGCGGCACCATTTTGGCGTGAGCGCCAAGGGCCTTTCGCGGCACCAGGCCAGTTACCTGGCGGCGGTATTGCCCAATCCACGGGTGTGGAGTGCCAGCCATCCGACGGCCTATGTGGCACGGCGGGCGGCGTGGATTCGCCAGCAGATGAGCCAATTGGGCGGGGATGGTTACCTGGTGGAGCTGAACAACTCTCGAAAGGCACCGTGGTCCGACTGACACAATATGGGACCTGTGGGAGCTGGCTTGCCTGCGATAGCGGTGGGTCAGTAACCCATGCTTCAGCTGACACGGCCTCATCGCAGGCAAGCCAGCTCCCACATTAAACCGAGTTGGGCTTGAGACTTTTCGAACACAAACAAAAATGCCCCGGTCTTTCGACCGGGGCATTTTTTGTTCGCTGCATTTTAAGCGGCGATCGACAACTTCAGCTTGTTCATCGCGCTTTTCTCAAGCTGACGAATCCGCTCGGCCGACACGTTGTACTTCTGCGCCAGGTCGTGCAGCGTGGCCTTTTCTTCTGCCAGCCAACGCTGGTAGAGGATGTCACGACTGCGGTCGTCCAGCACTTCCAGCGCTTCGTGCAGGTTGTGGTTGGAGTTGTCGCTCCAGTCGGCGTCTTCCAGTTGACGCGCCGGGTCGTACCGGTGGTCTTCCAGGTAGTTGGCCGGCGATTGGAAGGCGCTGTCGTCATCCGCTTCGGCGGCTGGGTCGAAGGCCATGTCATGGCCGGTCAGGCGGCTTTCCATCTCGCGCACTTCACGCGGCTCCACGCCGAGGCTTTCGGCCACGCGGTGGACTTCTTCGTTGTTCAGCCACGCCAGGCGTTTTTTCTGGCTGCGCAGGTTGAAGAACAGCTTGCGCTGGGCCTTGGTAGTGGCCACTTTCACGATGCGCCAGTTGCGCAGGATGAACTCGTGGATTTCCGCCTTGATCCAGTGCACGGCAAACGAAACCAGGCGCACGCCCATTTCAGGGTTGAAACGCTTCACTGCCTTCATCAGGCCAACGTTGCCTTCCTGAATCAGGTCGGCCTGGGCCAGACCGTAGCCGCTATAGCTACGGGCGATATGTACGACAAAACGCAGGTGGGCGAGCACCATCTGCCGAGCCGCCCCCAAATCCTGCTCATAGTAGAGACTCTCGGCCAGTTCACGCTCCTGCTCGGGCGTCAGCAATGGAATGCTGTTGACCGTGTGCACATAAGCCTCCAGGTTCGCACCCGGGACCAAGGCATAAGCAGGTTGCAAAGAAGTGGTCATACGAAAAAACCTCCGACTCACATAACTCGTGCAGTTCAGCACTGCGAAAATTGACCTGGGAACCGTAGGACAAGTTCCCTAAACCGCTGATACGGTCAATACAAACGAAACCACATTAATCTGGCATTAACTACTTCGGTGCCAGCTCGCGTAAATGCCGTGCCACCGCAATCCACGCACCGATATACCCCAACAACACCGCGCCAAGCAAGAGACTCAGACCATCGGCTACCGGCACACCGGCCAGCGCGAAATCACTGCCGTAGAGCCCGGCCAGGCCAACAACCGCGTCGTTCAACCAATCCAGGCCAAACGCCAGTACGCCCCAGGACAAGATCCCCGCACCCAAGCCATACAGCGCGCCCATGTACAGGAAAGGCCGACGCACATAGCTGTCTGTGCCGCCCACCAGTTTAATCACTTCTATCTCGGTGCGACGGTTTTCAATATGAAGACGAATGGTATTACCTATCACCAAAAGTAATGCAGACACTAATAACACCGTCAGGCCGAACACAAAGCGGTCACCCAGCTTGAGGATTGCGGCCAGGCGCTCTACCCAGACTAGATCAAGTTGGGCCTGTTGCACCTTCGGCATCTCTGCGAGTTTTTGTCGCAGGGCTTCCAGCGCCGGCTTGTCGACCTCGTTCGGCGTTACCAACACCACGCCCGGCAGCGGGTTCTGCGGCAGCTCCTTGAGCGCCTCGCCCAGGCCCGATTGCTGCTGGAACTCTTCGAGGGCTTGGTCGCGGCTGATGTACTCGGCCTCGGCTACCCCCGGGATGTTCTTGATGTCGTCACGCAGCGCTTCGCCTTCCTTGCTGCTGGTGTCCAGGTTCAGGTACAGCGAAATCTGCGCCGCCCGCTGCCAGGAACCGCCCAGGCGCTCCACATTATTAAGCAACAGCGACAAGCCCATCGGCAGGCTCAAGGCCACCGCCATCACCAGGCAAGTGAAAAAACTACCGATCGGCTGTTTGCCCAGGCGCCGCAGGCTGTCCAGCAGGCTAGCGCGATGGCTTTCAATCCAGGCGTGCACCAGGGTACCGAAGTCCGGGCCGTCGTCGTCGTCGTGTTTTTTCTTTTTCGGTTGCGGGTCGGCCGGTTTCGGCGCCACGCGTTCGGATACTTTAGGGCTGCGTGTAGCACTCATACGCCCGCCTCCCCATCGCCGATCAGGCGGCCGCGCTGCAGGGTCAGCATGCGATGACGCATACGGGCAATCAGGGCCAGGTCGTGGCTGGCAATCAATACGCTGGTGCCCAGGCGGTTGATATCTTCGAACACCCCCATGATCTCGGCCGCCAGGCGCGGGTCGAGGTTACCGGTGGGTTCGTCCGCCAGCAGCAAAGCCGGGCGATGGACGATGGCGCGGGCGATACCGACACGCTGTTGCTGGCCGGTGGACAGGTCGCCGGGGAAGAGGTCGGTCTTGTCCGACAAGGCTACACGCTCCAGGGCCGAGTCCACGCGCTTGACGATCTCGGCCTTGGACAGCCCCAGTATCTGCAACGGCAGGGCCACGTTGTTGAACACCGTACGGTCGAACAGCAACTGGTGGTTCTGGAACACCACGCCGATCTGGCGGCGCAGAAACGGAATTTGCGCATTGCTGATGGTAGCCAGGTCCTGGCCCGCCAGCAGCAACTTGCCTGTGGTCGGGCGTTCCATGGCCAGCAGCAGGCGCAACAGCGTACTTTTGCCCGCGCCCGAATGGCCGGTGACAAACAAGAATTCGCCGCGACGCACTCGAAAGCTCAGCTCATGCAAGCCCACATGCCCGTTGGCATAGCGTTTACCGACCTGTTCGAATCGAATCATGAACGCTCCCGCTCGGCAAACAGTGCCTGTACAAAGGGTTCGGCTTCAAAGGTGCGCAGGTCGTCGATGCCTTCACCGACGCCGATATAGCGAATCGGTAACCCGAACTGTTTGGCCAGGGCGAAAATCACACCGCCCTTGGCCGTGCCGTCGAGCTTAGTCAATGCCAGGCCGGTCAGTTGCACCGTCTGGTTGAATTGCTTGGCCTGGCTGATGGCGTTCTGGCCGGTACCAGCGTCGAGCACCAGCAAGACTTCGTGGGGTGCATCGGCGTCAAGCTTGCCGATCACGCGGCGCACTTTCTTCAGTTCTTCCATCAAATTGTCTTTGGTGTGCAGGCGGCCGGCTGTATCGGCGATCAGCACATCGATGTTGCGCGCCTTGGCGGCTTGCACAGCATCGAAAATCACCGACGCAGAGTCGGCACCGGTGTGCTGGGCAATCACCGGGATCTTGTTGCGCTCGCCCCACACCTGCAACTGCTCGACGGCTGCGGCACGGAAGGTGTCACCGGCGGCGAGCATGACTTTCTTGCCCTCCCCCTGCAGCTTCTTGGCCAGTTTGCCGATGGTGGTGGTCTTGCCAGCGCCGTTTACACCTACAACGAGGATGACGAACGGCTTTTTCGGGGTGATCACCAGCGGCGCTTCAACCGGCTTGAGCATGGCGGCCAGCTCAGCCTGCAGGGATTTGTACAGGGCGTCGGCGTCGGTCAACTGCTTGCGCGCGACCTTCTGCGTCAGGCTCTGGATGATCACGGCGGTGGCTTCGACGCCCACGTCGGCGGTGAGCAGGCGGGTCTCGATGTCTTCCAGCAGCTCGTCATCAATGACTTTCTTGCCCAGGAACAGGCTGGCCATGCCTTCGCCAATACTGGCGCTGGTCTTGCTCAGGCCCTGCTTGAGACGGGCAAAAAACCCGGTTTTGCTGGTTTCGGTGGTGGCGACGACAGGCTCTGGCTCGACGACGGCAGGTGCGGCAACAACCGGTGCCGGCACTTCAACGACGGGCGGAACTTCAGCCACAACCTCTACCGGCGCCGGCTCAACCACTGCAGGAATCGGCGGCACGACGTGCTCGGCCTGAACATCCTCCACCAACGCCACAGGCTCTTCGGCCACCGGCAGTTCCAACCAAGGCTTGTGCTCAGGCGCAGGCTCAAGTTCCGGCTCGGCCTCGACGACCGGCTGCAACACCGGCTCAGCCATCGGCAACACCACCGGAACTGGCGTCTCGGCAACCGGTTCGGCTTCTATTACGGGTTCAGGGGTGGGTTCAGCGTGAACCTGTGGCTGTTCGACGACGGTTTCCTGCGGCTTTTTGCGCAGCCATCCGAACAGGCCTTTCTTCTCGCCAGCCGCAGCTGGGGTCTTCTTGTCGTCGTTGGAACCAAACATGGAGACGGCTATCTCAAGGTAGCGACGCGCCAAGGGGCGCTTCGGTAAATAAAATTCGATGCGTAACAGACTGTTTTTTAGCCAGCTCGTTCATGCGCAACATTTTGTAAGGCCTAAATAGGGCCTCAACAAGACAGCCACAGTGGCCGTCCCTAGGTCGGATCAGTATCCTAGCACCTCCTCGCCCGCCGACGCTAAGACCAAGCGGGCAGCCCAACAGGTTTAAAAACGAATGAATGCTCTAGCCCGCCGCGCCGCAGGCCTGCTGTTCAGCACAGTTTGTCTGCCTCTCTCAGCTTTGGCTGCCGATCCACAACCCACCCATGAATTCACCCTCGATAACGGCCTCAAGGTGGTCGTGCGCGAAGATCATCGCGCGCCGGTGGTGGTTTCCCAGGTCTGGTACAAGGTTGGCTCAAGCTACGAAACCCCGGGCCAGACCGGTTTGTCCCACGCCCTGGAACACATGATGTTCAAGGGCAGCGCCAAGGTTGGCCCCGGCGAAGCCTCGCTGATCCTGCGCGACCTGGGCGCCGAAGAAAACGCCTTCACCAGCGACGACTACACCGCGTATTACCAGGTATTGGCCCGTGATCGCCTGGGTGTGGCCTTTGAGCTGGAAGCCGACCGCATGGCCAGCCTGCGCCTGCCGGCCGACGAATTCAGCCGTGAAATCGAAGTAATCAAGGAAGAACGCCGCCTGCGCACCGACGATAACCCCATGTCCAAAGCGTTCGAGCGCTTCAAGGCCATGGCCTTCCCCGCCAGCGGCTACCACACGCCGACCATCGGCTGGATGGCCGACCTGGACCGCATGAAGGTCGAGGAACTGCGCCACTGGTACCAATCCTGGTACGTGCCGAACAACGCCACCCTGGTGGTGGTCGGCGACGTGACCCCGGACGAGGTGAAAAACCTCGCCCAACGTTACTTCGGCCCGATCCCCAAGCGTGACGTGCCGCCGGCAAAAATCCCGATGGAACTGGCCGAGCCCGGCGAGCGCCTGCTGACCCTGCACGTGCAGACCCAATTGCCAAGCGTGTTCCTGGGCTTCAACGTGCCTGGCCTGGCCACCGCCGAAGACAAACGCTCGGTGCAGGCCCTGCGCCTGATCTCGGCGCTGCTGGACGGCGGCTACAGTGCACGGATCTCCGAGCAACTGGAGCGCGGTGAGGAACTTGTGTCCGCGGCTTCCACCAACTACGACGCCTACACCCGTGGCGACAGCCTGTTTACCCTCTCGGCCACGCCGAACCAGCAGAAGAAAAAAACCGTCGCCCAAGCCGAAGCCGGCCTGTGGCGCCTGCTCGATGAGTTGAAGGCCAAGCCGCCGACCGCTGAAGAACTGGAGCGCATCCGTGCCCAGGTCATTGCGGGCCTGGTGTACCAGCGTGATTCCATCACCAGCCAGGCCACGGCCATCGGCTCCCTGGAAACGGTCGGCCTGTCCTGGAAGCTCATGGACACCGAATTGGCCGACCTGCAAAGCGTGACGCCGGAAGATATCCAGAAAGCCGCGCGCACCTACTTCACCCGCGAACGTCTGAGCGTCGCCCATGTTTTGCCTGAGGAGACCGCTCATGAGTGATCGCAAAAACAGCCGCCTGATCCTGCCCGGCCTGATCGCCGTCACCCTGATGGCGGCCAGCGCCGTTTACTTCTTGCGCCCCAGCGAGTCGGTCGCCAGCCAGGCCCTGGACAAGGCTCAAACGGCCAGCACCCTGCAGTCCCTGGCGGAACTGGATGGCAAGGCACCGACCAACCGCAAGCTCGACGTACAAACCTGGACCACCGCCGAAGGCGCCAAGGTGCTGTTCGTCGAAGCCCACGAATTGCCGATGTTCGACATGCGCCTGCTGTTTGCCGCCGGCAGCAGCCAGGATGGCGACGTGCCAGGCCTGGCGCTGATGACCAACGCCATGCTCAACGAAGGCGTGCCGGGCAAGGATGTCAGCCAGATCGCCAGTGGTTTCGAAGGCCTGGGGGCCGACTTTGGCAACGGCGCGTACCGCGACATGGCGCTGGTGACCCTGCGCAGCCTGAGCGACAGCGCCAAGCGCGACGCCGCCCTGTCACTGTTCAACCAGGTGATCGGCCAGCCGACTTTCCCGGCAGACTCCCTGGCACGCATCAAGAACCAGATCCTGGCCGGTTTCGAGTACCAGAAACAGAACCCCGGCAAACTGGCGAGCATCGAGCTGTTCAAGCGTCTGTACGGCGACCATCCTTACGCGCATCCGAGCGAAGGCACCCCAGAAAGCGTGCCGAAAATTACCCTGGCACAGTTGCAGGCGTTCCATGCCAAAGCCTATGCGGCGGGCAATGCCGTGATTGCGGTCGTCGGCGACCTGACCCGTGCAGAAGCCGAGGCCATGACGGCCAAAGTGTCGGCATCGCTGCCCAAAGGCCCGGCCATGGCCAAGATCGCTCAACCGACCGAGCCAAAAGCCGGCCTGAGCCGTATCGAGTTTCCGTCCAAGCAAACCCACCTGCTGTTTGCGCAATTGGGCATCGACCGCGCCGACCCGGACTACGCAGCCTTGTCCCTGGGCAACCAGATCCTTGGCGGCGGCGGCTTCGGTACCCGTTTGATGAGCGAGGTGCGTGAAAAACGCGGCCTGACCTACGGCGTGTACTCCGGTTTCTCACCGATGCAGGTGCGCGGCCCGTTCATGATCAACCTGCAGACCCGCGCCGAAATGAGCGGCGGCACCCTGCGCCTGGTTGAGGATGTACTGGCTGATTACCTCAAGAACGGCCCAACACAAAAAGAACTGGACGACGCCAAGCGCGAACTGGCCGGCAGCTTCCCGCTGTCCACCGCCAGCAACGCCGATATCGTCGGGCAGTTGGGCGCCATGGGTTTCTACAACCTGCCGCTGAGCTATCTGGAAGATTTCATGAAACAATCCCAGGCCCTGACCGTCGATCAGGTCAAGGCTGCAATGAACAAACACTTGAGCGCCGACAAGATGGTCATCGTGACCGCCGGCCCGACGATTGCGCAAAAGCCACTACCGCCCCCCACTGATAAACCTGCCGAGCAGCCGCTCGGGGTTCCGGAGCATTAATGGCCAGTTCATCTCGCCCGAAAAAACCTGTCCACAACGTGCATAACGGTGTGGGCCAACTGCGCATCATTGGCGGTGAATGGGGCAGCCGCAAGCTGAGCTTCCCCGACGTCGTGGGCCTGCGCCCGACGCCCGATCGCGTGCGTGAAACCCTGTTCAACTGGCTCGCGCCGTACATAGGCGGGGCCAAAGTGCTGGACCCGTTCGCCGGCAGCGGCGCGCTGTTCCTGGAGGCGCTGTCCCGTGGCGCGGCCCAGGGCCAGGCGCTGGACGCCAGCAATGTGGCGGTGTCCAGCCTCAAGGAGCACCTGGGCACACTGCGTTGCACCACCGGCCAGGTGCAGACGGCCGACGCGCTGCGCTACCTGGAAACCCAGGCGGCCACTGAATACGACGTAGTGTTCCTCGATCCACCGTTCAACCAGAACCTGCTGCCGACCGTCTGCACACTGCTGGAAGAACGCCAGTGGCTGGCACCGGATGCCTGGATCTACACTGAGAGCGAGACCGCGCCCTCCACGCTCGGCCTGCCAAGTGGCTGGCGCCTGCACCGGGAGCAGAAGTCCGGGCGGGTGTATTACGCGTTGTGGCATCGTTTGGTCGAAAACGCCGCCTGATCGTGTGGCTAGAGATTGCTCCCGCTGGGCTGCGAAGCGGCCCTGAAACCTGCCAAGGTGTTCCGACTGAATAAACGCAGTGTTCTTGATGGGGCCGCTACGCGGCCCAGCGCGAGCAAGCTCGCTCGCCACAGTGAGTTCACTTGCCACCGAGAGCGTCATGACCCCTTCTTGCGACCTGTTCAAACCCGCCTTCGGCCTCGGCAACCCTCACTTGCAGACACTGTGGGGGCCGCTGTGGCGCCCGACCACCCACCTCGAGCGTCAGCGTGAGCGCCTGTGGCTGGAGGATGGCGACTTCCTCGATCTCGACTGGCACGGGCCTCATGACGTGCAAGCGCCTTTGGTGCTGGTGTTGCATGGGCTGACCGGTTCGTCCAATTCACCCTATGTGGCCGGCCTGCAAAAAGTCCTCGCCGCCCAAGGCTGGGCCAGTGCTGCGTTGAACTGGCGCGGCTGCTCGGGCGAGCCCAACCTGCTGGCTCGCAGTTATCACTCCGGCGCCAGCGAAGACCTGGCGGCAGCGATTGCTCATCTGCGCGCCAAGCGGCCGTTGGCGCCCTTGTATGCGGTGGGTTATTCCCTGGGTGGCAATGTGTTGCTCAAGCATCTGGGGGAAACCGGCAAGGCTTCGGGGCTGCAGGGCGCAGCGGCGGTGTCGGTACCGTTTCGCCTGGATCAATGCGCGGATCGCATTGGGCTGGGGTTCTCGCGGGTGTATCAGAAGCACTTCATGCGCGAAATGCTGGCGTATATCCGCGTCAAGCAACGCCAATTCCTGCAGGACGGTCGTGAGGATGGGCTCAAAACCCTGGAGGCCCTTGGCTCTCTGGAAAAGATGCGCACGTTCTGGGACTTCGACGGGCGGGTAACCGCGCCGCTGCACGGTTTCTTGGGTGCCGAGGATTACTATCGCCGCGCCTCCAGTCGCTATTACCTGGGCGGTATCCGCACGCCGACGCTGATTATCCAGGCGGCTGATGATCCGTTTGTGTTTGCGCACAGCTTGCCTGACGCCAGTGAGCTGTCGGCCTGCACCGAGTTCGAGTTGCTGGCCAAGGGCGGGCATGTGGGGTTTGTGGAGGGTTCGCTGAAGCGCCCTGGTTACTACCTGGAACGCCGGATCCCGCAGTGGCTCCAGACCCAATACGGTCAATAGTGTGGGAGCTGGCTTGCCTGCGATAGCGGTGGGCCAGCCAATGTTGAGGTGGCTGACACTCTGCTATCGCAGGCAAGCCAGCTCCCACATTTCAATGAAACGTTTACACCGGTCGTTTACTCGCCCGTGGCTATTTCCCGAGCTGGATCAGTAATCCACTCACTCCACGACCCCGCATACAACTTACCCAACGGGTACCCCGCCAGGCTCAACGCAAACAGGTTATGGCACGCCGTCACCCCAGACCCGCAATACGCCACCAACTCCTGCGGCGGGCGCCCTTGCAGCTGCGCGGCAAAGCGTTGCTTGAGCTGATCAGCCGGCAAGAAACGACCATCACTGCCCAGGTTTTCACTGAACGCCGCACATTGCGCACCAGGGATATGCCCGGCAATCGGATCGATGGGTTCTACTTCGCCACGAAAGCGCGGCTGGGCGCGGGCGTCGATCAAGGTCAGGCCGGGTTGGCCCAGGCGTTTTTGCAAGTGTTCGGCATCCAGCAGCAACCGATGATCCGGCGTACCGGCGAAGGTACCTGGCTCAACCACGGGCGCGTCCAGGCTCAGGGGGAAACCGGCGGCATGCCAGGCCTTGAGGCCACCATCCAGAATGAACACGCCATCACGCTTGCCCAGCCAGGCCAGCAACCACCAGGCACGGGCGGCGTAGGCTCCGGGGCCGTCGTCATACAGCACCACATCGGTGTCGGCACTGATACCCCAGGCCCGCAGTTGCCTGGCGAACGTGTCCGCCGCCGGCAAAGGATGACGACCGGTCACGCCCTTGGTCACCGGGCCGCTCAGGTGGCGCTCCAGGTCGGCGTATTGCGCGCCCTCGATATGCCCTTCGGCGTAACTGCACAAGCCATAGTCGGGGTCTTCCAGGGCAAAGCGGCAATCCAGGATCACCCACCCGCTCGACTGTTGGCGCTCGGCCAATTGCTGGGGGCTGATCAGTTGGGCAAGCGGCATGACTGACTCCTGTGAATACAAAGGGGAAAGGTCTTACTTCACTTCTTCCAGTGCCTGATTCAACGGCACGTAAAACTCTTTGAACAAGGCGTCCACCGCCTCTTTGGCCTGTGGCGTGACAAACCCCGCCTCCAGCACCAGCACCTGATAGACCCCACGCTTGATCGCCTCGGCGCTCAGGTGGGTGGATTTTTCATTGGTGGTACACAAAAAGCGCACCCACGAGGTGAGGATGATCCACGCATTCAGGGTCAGGGCTTCTGTTTGCACCGGGTCCATATTGAGAATGCCGGCATCGACAAAGCCCTGGTAGATCGCGCCGCCCTGAATCAGGCAACGCTGGGAAAAACGCCGGTAGCCGGTCGCCAGTTCCGGGTCGCTCTCCAGCAGGTGTTCGAGGTCGCGATGCAGGAAGCGATAACGCCACATGCCGGCCAATACGGCTTGCAGGTAAAAGCGTTTATCCTCCACCACCATCGTGCGTCCCTGGGGTGGGCGCAGGAAACTGTCTACCAACGCTTCATATTCGCGGAACAGCACGGCGATGATCGCCTGCTTGTTAGGGAAGTGGTAGTACAGGTTGCCCGGGGAAATTTCCATGTGGGCGGCAATGTGGTTAGTACTGACACTGCGCTCGCCCTGCTGGTTAAAAAGCTCCAGGCTGGTTTGCACAATGCGCTCGCTGGTCTTTACTCGTGGTGCCATAGGGGATCAGCTTCTATACACGGGATGGGGCATCTTACGGCCTAACCCGGCCAGGATAAATCTGGATGTTACTGCAATGTTATTTGACAATTTAGAGCAATGACTCTAAAAATCCAGGCAGACCAATAACAATCGGTGCCGCGCCATGTCTGCCAACGTTGCCTACCTGCAAGATTCCCAGGCGCTGGATCAACTCCAGGACCTGTTCGACGCCCAACGCCGCGCCTATGCCGCCAACCCGATGCCGCCGGCCGGGCAGCGCCAGCAATGGCTCAAGGCTCTGCGGGATCTGTTGAGCGACGAACGCCAGGCGCTGATCAATGCGATCAGCCAGGATTTCAGCCATCGCAGCGCCGACGAAACCCTTTTTGCCGAATTGATGCCTAGCCTGCATGGCATTCACTACGCGAGCAAACACCTCAAGGGCTGGATGAAACCTTCCCGCCGCGCTGTAGGCATTGCCTTCCAGCCCGCCTCAGCCAAAGTCATTTACCAGCCACTGGGCGTCGTCGGCGTCATCGTGCCGTGGAACTACCCGCTGTACCTGGCCATCGGCCCACTGGTTGGGGCATTGGCTGCCGGTAACCGAGTGATGCTCAAGCTCAGCGAGTCCACGCCGGCCACCGGTGAGCTGCTCAAGGCGTTGTTGGCCAAGATCTTCCCCGAGGACCTGGTGTCCGTCGTGCTGGGCGAAGCTGACGTGGGCATGGCGTTTTCCAAGTTGCGCTTCGATCACCTGCTGTTCACCGGCGCTACCAGTATAGGCAAGCACGTGATGCGTGCGGCGGCTGAAAACCTCACGCCGGTGACCCTGGAGCTGGGCGGCAAATCGCCAGCCATTGTCTCGGCCGACGTGCCGCTCAAGGATGCTGCCGAACGCATCGCTTTCGGCAAAGCCTTGAACGCCGGACAAACCTGCGTGGCGCCAGATTATGTGCTGGTACCGGAAGATCGCGTGGAGGGCTTTGTCGAGGCGTATTCCAAAGCCGTGCGCGGGTTTTATCCGACGCTGGCCGACAACCCGGACTACACCGCCATCATCAACGAGCGCCAACTGGCCCGGCTCAATGCCTACGCCAAGGACGCCACCGACAAAGGCGCCACCTTGATCCCGCTGTACGAGCAAGGCCAGGCGCGGCGAATGGCCCACAGCCTGCTGTTGAATGTCAGCGACGACATGACCGTGATGCAGGACGAAATCTTCGGCCCGCTCCTGCCCATCGTGCCGTATCGCGGCCTTGACCAAGCCTTTGCCTACATCAACCAGCGCCCTCGCCCACTGGCCTTGTATTACTTCGGCTACAACAAAGGCGAACAAGCGCGGGTGCTCCACGAAACCCATTCCGGCGGTGTGTGCCTGAACGACACCTTGCTGCACGTCGCCCAGGACGATATGCCGTTCGGTGGCATCGGCCCGTCAGGCATGGGCCATTACCACGGTCACGAAGGTTTCCTGACGTTCAGCAAGGCCAAGGGTGTGCTGGTCAAACAGCGCCTGAACGCAGCGAAGTTGAT
This sequence comes from Pseudomonas sp. NBRC 111138, assembly GCF_001320835.1. Classification (NCBI taxonomy): domain Bacteria; kingdom Pseudomonadati; phylum Pseudomonadota; class Gammaproteobacteria; order Pseudomonadales; family Pseudomonadaceae; genus Pseudomonas; species Pseudomonas sp. NBRC 111138. Next base: position 13,509 of record NZ_BCBO01000004.1, read on the forward strand.
CTACCCGCCCTATGGCAAGTCGATCCAGAAGCTGATCCAGAAGCTGTTTATACGCTGATAACCGCCACCTTCGGGACTATAAAAACAATGAACCCCAGCCTGACTGATTCACCCGCGCTGTCACGGCGCGGCGTCTTGAAAATCGGCCTGTGTGCCAGCGCCTTCCTCGCCACCGCCGGGTTGGGCGCCAGCCTCAGTGGTTGCTCCAGCAGTACGCCGGCCAGCGGCTTTGCGATGTTGCGCACCAGCGACTTGCCGTTCTTGCGGGCGGTAATCCCGGTGCTGCTAGAAGGCGCGGCCAGTGCCGAACAAGTGCTTGCAGGTATTGAGGGCACCCTGAAAAAGCTCGATTACAGCCTGCAGCACTTGTCGCCCGAGATGTTCAAGCTCACCCAGCAATTATTCGACGTACTGGGCATGGGCATTACCCGCGGCCCGCTGACCGGTATCTGGGGCAGTTGGGAAAACGCCAGCAGCGAACAGATCCGCAATTTCCTGCACCGCTGGGAAAACAGTTACCTGAACCTTTTGCGCATGGGCCAGGGCTCGCTGCTCAAACTGGTGATCATGGCCTGGTACTTCCGGCCCGAGTCCTGGGCCCATTGCGGCTACCCCGGCCCGCCCAAGATCTAGCCTGGGCAATCCCCCAAGATTGCATCTTCCGACAAGAATAAGAGAGCACACCTATGCCCGTACCCGATCTGTTCCGCGACGGCCTGGCCCGTGGCTGGAAAACCCACAATGGCGCCGCCCTGGATCACGACCTGACCCTGGAAGCGGATGTCGCCATCATCGGCAGCGGCGCCGGGGGCGGTACCACCGCCGAAATCCTCAGCGCCGCCGGCTACAAAGTGTTGCTGATCGAAGAAGGCCCGCTCAAGACCAGTAGTGATTTCAAGCTGCTGGAAGACGAAGCCTACGCCAGCCTTTACCAGGAAGGCATCGGCCGCATGAGCAAGGACGGCGCTATCACCATCCTGCAGGGCCGGGCGGTGGGCGGTACCACCTTGATCAACTGGACCTCCAGCTTTCGCACCCCTGACGCTACCCTCGCGCATTGGGCCAGCGAATATGCGGTCAAAGGCCACAGCAGCGCCGAAATGGCGCCCTGGTTCGAAAAAATGGAGCAGCGCCTGGGCATCGCGCCCTGGGCGCTGCCGCCGAATGCCAACAACGATGTGATCCGCAAAGGCTGTGAAAAGCTCGGCTACAGCTGGCATGTGATCCCGCGCAATGTGCGCGGCTGCTTCAACCTGGGGTATTGCGGCATGGGCTGCCCGGTCAACGCCAAGCAGTCAATGCTGGTGACGACCATCCCGTCCACCCTGGAAAAGGGCGGCGAACTGCTTTACCTGGCCCGCGCCGAACGGCTCACATACAGCGGCGACACCATCAGCAGCCTCGAATGCGTGGCCATGGACGAACGCTGCGTAGCGCCAACAGGGCGCAAGATCAGGGTGAAAGCCAAGCACTATGTGCTGGCGGGCGGCGGCATCAACAGCCCGGCCCTGCTGATGCGCTCCGACGCGCCCGACCCACACTCGCGGCTGGGCAAGCGCACCTTCCTGCACCTGGTCAATTTCTCCGCCGGGCTGTTCGACGAAGTGATCAACCCCTTCTACGGTGCGCCGCAATCCATCTACTCCGACCACTTCCAATGGCAGGACGGCACTACCGGCAAAATGTCCTACAAACTGGAAGCACCGCCCCTGCATCCAGGCCTGGCGAGCACCCTGTTTGGTGGCTACGGCAACCAGAACGCCCTGGACATGAACCAATTACCCCACACCCACGCCATGCTCGCCCTGCTGCGCGACGGCTTTCACCCCGACAGCCCAGGCGGCACGGTGGAGTTACGCGGTGACGGCACGCCAGTGCTCGACTATCAGGTCTCGCCCTACGCCTGGGACGGCCTGCGCCGGGCCTTCCACAGCATGGCCGAGATTCAGTTCGCGGCGGGAGCCAAATCGGTCAAGCCCCTGCATCACGACGCGCGCTTTGTGAACAACTTGGCCGAAGCGCGCAGGGTGATCGACGGTCTGAACCTGGAACTGCATCGCACCACCCTGGGCAGCGCCCACGTGATGGGCGGTTGTGCCATGGGTGAAGATCCGAAAAATGCCGTCGCCGACAGCCTGGGTCGCCATCATCAGTTGCGTAACCTGTCGATCCACGATGGCTCGCTGTTCCCCACCAGCATTGGCGCCAACCCGCAATTGTCGGTGTACGGATTGACCGCGCAACTGGCGAGCGCATTGGCCGAACGTCTGAAAACGGCATGAAAAGACAGGGTATTCACGGTATCTATCTACATAAGTCGACTTGGCCCACCGGTAATGCTGCGATACCATCCGGTTCCCCAACGGACTCCGCCAGGACGACGCGATGAACCGAGTGTTGTACCCAGGTACCTTCGACCCGATTACCAAAGGCCATGGCGATCTGGTCGAACGCGCCTCTCGCCTGTTCGACCATGTGATCATCGCGGTCGCGGCCAGCCCCAAGAAAAACCCGCTGTTTCCCCTGGAACAACGTGTGGAGCTGGCGCAAGAGGTCACCAAGCACCTGCCGAATGTGGAAGTAGTGGGCTTTTCGACACTGCTGGCGCATTTCGCCAAGGAGCAGAACGCCAATGTGTTCCTGCGTGGCCTGCGTGCGGTGTCGGACTTCGAATACGAATTCCAGCTGGCCAACATGAACCGCCAATTGGCGCCGGACGTGGAAAGCCTGTTCCTCACGCCGTCGGAGCGTTATTCGTTCATTTCCTCGACGTTGGTTCGTGAAATCGCTGCTTTGGGCGGAGATATCACCAAGTTCGTGCATCCAGCTGTAGCAGACGCACTGACATTGCGCTTCAAGAAGTAAGGCTCATTGTGGCGAGGGAGCTTGCTCCCGCTGGACTGCGCAGCAGTCCCAATCCTTTCATCCCTCACCACAGAGACAGGCTCGCACTGCGGGCGTCAATGCGGCACAATTGCGCGCATTAGTTTTCAGATGCCTTGGCAGAGTGCCCTGGCAGGAGTTTCCATGTCCCTGATCATCACCGACGATTGCATCAATTGCGACGTCTGCGAACCCGAGTGCCCGAACGCCGCCATTTCCCAAGGCGAAGAGATCTACGTGATCGACCCCAACCTGTGCACCCAGTGCGTCGGCCACTACGACGAACCGCAGTGCCAGCAGGTATGCCCGGTCGATTGCATTCCTCTGGACGAGGCACACCCTGAGACTGAAGAGCAGTTGATGGAGAAGTACCGCAAGATTACCGGTAAGGCCTAAGCCTCTTCGTTGCCCGTAAAGGCCTCATCGCAGGCAAGTCAGCTCCCACACTTGGATATGTGAATACATTCAAATGTGGGAGCTGGCTTGCCTGCGATAGCAATCTCAGCCCTCACCCAACCATCAGCTCTGACACCTAGGGCAAAACACACTCGCCCGCTGCCCCAGCACCACATTGCGCAGCTCAGTGCCGCAGACCTTGCACGCCTCGCCGCCCCGGCCATACACGAACAGTTCCTGCTGGAAATACCCCGGCTGCCCATCGCCACCGATAAAGTCCCGCAACGTGGTACCGCCCCGCTCGATGGCAGCGGCCAGCACCCGCTTGATCTCAATCGCCAGCTTCAAATAACGCCCGCGTGAAATTCCCCCGGCGGCGCGGCGCGGGTCAATCCCAGCTGCAAACAGCGCTTCTGTCGCATAGATATTGCCCACGCCTACCACCACCGCGTTGTCCATGATGAACGGCTTCACCGCCATCGACTTGCCGCGAGACAGCTGGAACAAACGCTCGCCATCAAACAGGTCGGTCAACGGCTCCGGCCCCAGCCGCATCAGCAACTCATGGTTGTGCGGGTCGAGGCTCCAGAGCATCGCACCGAAGCGCCGCGGGTCGGTGTAGCGCAGGGCCATACCCGATTCCAGCTCGATATCCACATGTTCATGCTTGGCCGCCGGCATACCTACCTCCACCAGGCGCAAGTTGCCCGACATGCCCAGGTGGCTGATCAAGGTGCCCACCTCGGCATTGATCAACAGGTATTTGGCCCGGCGCTCCACCAGCACGATGCGCTGCCCTGACAGGCGCACATCCAGGTCTTCCGGAATTGGCCAGCGCAGGCGCCGCTCACGCACTACCACGCGGCTGACGCGCTGGCCTTCCAGGTGCGGGGCAATGCCGCGTCGGGTGGTTTCGACTTCTGGTAACTCGGGCATGTGTACCTCTTGAATGACGGGTTAGTGCGCGCCCAGTTCGCGGATCGACAACTTCAGGCTCTCGAAGTCGTAGTCCGACAGGCCCACGTAATCCAGCACCAGGTGGCCGATGGCATTCCACTCATGGTCCACCGCCTGGTTACCCAGTACGCGGTAAGACGAACAGATATGCTCGGCCATCTTCAAAATGGCCAGCAGGTTCTTGAGCTGCGGGTTGCGCGTCGTCTCATCGCTGAAAATCACCAGGGCGTTATGGTGATTGGCGATGGCGTCGGTGACATGCTCCGGCAGGCGCCAGGACTTGGCGGTGTAGTAGCCGACTACCGCATGGTTGGTGTGGAACGCATTGTTCTCGGTATCGACCACGCGGCAATCCGGGCCGGCGTTGGCGTAAGCCTGTTCCAGCACGGACATGTAGTTGGGGAAGCGCTTGAGCATCAACGGCACGCCGCAATCGTGGAACAGGCCCAGGGCATAGGCTTCGTCGACGGTTTGCGAGCCGGTGCGCTTGGCCAGTGTGAGGCAGGTCATGGCCACATCCTGGGCAGTGTCCCAGAAGCGGTTGAGGGTGACGATGGTGTCGTCGCACATCTCGCCCTTGATTGACTGCGCGTTGATCAAATTGATGATCGAGCGGCTGCCCAACAGGTTTACCGCGCGCTGGATCGATGCAATTTTGTTGCTCAGGCCGTAATACGGCGAATTGACGATCTTGAGCAGCGCGCCGGACAAGCCCGGGTCCTGGGAGATCAACCTTGCAATCACTTCCAGGTCCGGGTCGGGCATGTACTGCTCCATCTGCAAATCCACCATGATTTGCGGTTGGGGCGGCACGCTGATGCCTTGCAGGGCCTGTTGGATCTGCTCGGGGGAAAGCTCTTGGGACATAAGTACACACTCTGGGCTAGGCGCGAATTCTACCCCTTATGCCGATGTGGCCGACACCCAAAAACCCAACTGAAACCCGATCGAATGTGGGAGCTGGCTTGCCTGCGATAGCCTCACCACCGTACGTCTGATACACCGCGCCGCCCGCATCGCAGGCAAGCCAGCTCCCACATGAAAGAGTGCGCAAAGGGTATACTCCCGCTCTTTTTTCCGGAGCGACGTCATGTCCCTGCCAAGCCTGCGTCTCAAAGCCAACGCCGATCGTCGTTTGCGCAACGGCCACCTGTGGGTCTACAGCAACGAAATCGACGTGGCCGCCACCCCACTCCACGGCTTCCAGGCAGGCGACCAGGCTATCCTGGAAGCGGCCGGCGGCAAGCCCCTGGGCATCGTGGCCATGAGCCCGAACAACCTGATCTGTGCCCGCCTGCTGTCGCGCGACATCAAGTTGCCACTGGACAAGTCGCTGCTGGTGCACCGCCTCAACGTCGCGCTGTCCCTGCGTGACCGCCTGTTCGACAAGCCGTTCTACCGCCTGGTCTACGGTGATTCCGACCTGCTGCCGGGCCTGGTGGTCGACCGTTTCGGCGACATCCTGGTAGTGCAGATCGCCTCGGCGACCATGGAAGCCCATAAAGAAGACGTGATCGCCGCGCTGACCCAAGTGCTCAAGCCCAGCGGCATCCTGTTCAAGAACGACTCCGCCGCACGCGACGCCGAAGGCCTCAACCGCTACGTCGAAACCGTGTTCGGCCTGGTGCCGGAGTGGGTGGCGCTGGAAGAAAACGGCGTCAAGTTCGAAGCCCCGGTGATCCAGGGCCAGAAAACCGGCTGGTTCTACGACCACCGCATGAACCGCGCCCGCCTGGCCCCGTATGCCAAGGGCAAGCGAGTACTGGACCTGTACAGCTACATCGGCGGCTGGGGCGTGCAGGCTGCAGCCTTCGGCGCCAGTGAAGTGTTCTGCGTCGACGCTTCGGCCTTCGCCCTCGACGGCGTAGAGCGCAACGCCGCGCTGAACGGTTTTGCCGAGAAGATGACCTGTATCGAAGGCGACGTCTTTGAAGCGCTTAAAGAACTGAAAGCCAGCGAAGAACGCTTCGACGTGATCGTCGCCGACCCACCGGCCTTCATCAAGCGCAAAAAAGACATGAAAAACGGCGAAGGCGCCTACCGCCGCCTCAACGAGCAAGCCATGCGCCTGCTCAGCAAGGACGGCATCCTGGTCAGCGCGTCGTGCTCGATGCACCTGCCGGAAGACGATCTGCAGAACATCCTGCTGACCAGCGCCCGCCACCTGGACCGCAATATCCAGATGCTCGAACGCGGCGGCCAGGGCCCGGACCACCCGGTGCACCCGGCGATTGCCGAGACGCGGTATATCAAGAGCATTACCTGCCGGTTGCTACCCAATAGCTGATGCTGTTCCCTGTAGGGACTTGCGGGTTCCTACAGGTTTTCAGGAAATGTCGTACTGCCCCAGGCTTTGACTTTCCGTAGCGCAGACTCGATCCTCGCCCCTCTCATGGAACCGAGGCTCGCGCATGTCGAAGGCAATTACACAGGCTGAAAAACCGCTCTTGGTTTTCTGGCTGATGACCATGACTTTGCTGGGCGTCTTCCCCCTTGACGTCGTACTGCCCTCCTTTCCCGCCCTGGCTGAACACTTCCATACCTCGACCACCCATATCGCTCGATCCGTCAGCCTGTTCGCCATTGGATTTTCCTGCTCAATGCTGCTGATCGGCCCGCTGTCCGACAGAATCGGTCGCAAGAAGCTACTCCTGGCCAGTATGGTAGTAGCCATCCTGGGTGCAGTCGGGTGTCTGGCCGCCAGAAACACGCCCCAATTCCTGTTCTTCCGGGTCATTCAGGCCATAGGCTGCGGTGGTTTCATACTGTCCCAAGCGCTGGTGCAGGACCTTTTTTTCGGCAGGGAACAGGAGCGGTTGCGCATAGCAATGGCCACGGCCGGAGGCATTTTCATGTCGATTTCCCCAGTGCTGGGCGCATGGCTGCAATTGCACTGGGGATGGAAAGCCAGCTTCTACGCGTTTATCGCCCTCTGTGCCGCAACGTGGATTATGGCTCACCGATTACTGCATGGCGGCTTCCCTCCAACCGCGCCAGGCGAGCGGGGTATTTTCAGGGCCTACGCCAAGGTTTTCGCCAACAGACATTTCGCCAGCTACGCCACGATCTCCGCGATCACCTTCGCCTGTCATTTCTCATTCATCGTTGTGTCACCGCTCATTTTCATGGACCAGTTAAAGCTGTCACCCCATGAGTACTCATTGACCTTGCTTCTCTACGGCGCCGCCTACGTAGTGGGTGGCCTCTGTGCAGGCGTCCTGCACAAACGGCTGGCGGCGGCTACCCAGATGGCAGTCGGGCTGGTTCTGATCGCTATCTCTGGCGTGGTCATGCTGCTGTTGGCCTACCTGTTCGGCTTATCAACCCCGACAGTGTTGGTGCCCATGCTGCTCTGCACGGCGGGCACCACCATCACCCGGCCCATTTCCAACTCCAAGGCCATGAGCCTGTTTCCAGACAATGCGGGAGCCGCGGCTTCCGCCGTTGCGGCAGTGCTGTTCATTGCTGGCGGCTGTATCAGTGCGTTTATCAGCACCTTTACCCACCAGTTGAGTACTGCGCTTGGCTTGTGTTTTCTGATCCTGAGCCTCGCCGCCCTTGCGTTGAACTCATGGGCAAGGCGCCACCCGCACGTCCTGTAGCGGCTAACTTCAAGGTTGCGCCCATTCCCTCCAGCCGCCAGCGGTGTAGAATCGGCCCTATTCATCGCCAGTCATCCCCCGGCGGGTTTATGAGCTCGAGGCCCAAGCAAGCGGCGATCCCGCGATGCGAGTGGCAACTTCCGGACACACGGCCATTTTCTGAGTGTTCCAGTCGTCAATTAGAAGCTCACTCCCCTTTAGTACTTGATTAGCCGCCCGGAGTGCTCCAATGCCTGATTACCGCTCGAAAACATCCACCCACGGCCGCAACATGGCCGGTGCGCGCGCGCTGTGGCGTGCCACGGGGATGAAAGATGACGACTTCAAAAAGCCGATCATCGCGATTGCCAACTCGTTCACCCAGTTCGTGCCTGGCCATGTCCACCTCAAGGACCTGGGCCAACTGGTCGCCCGCGAGATCGAACGCGCCGGTGGCGTGGCAAAGGAATTCAACACCATTGCCGTGGATGACGGCATCGCCATGGGCCATGACGGCATGCTGTATTCGCTGCCGAGCCGCGAGATCATCGCTGACTCCGTGGAGTACATGGTCAACGCCCACTGCGCCGACGCCATTGTGTGCATCTCCAACTGCGACAAGATCACCCCCGGCATGTTGATGGCTGCCTTGCGCCTGAACATCCCGGTGATCTTCGTCTCCGGCGGGCCGATGGAAGCCGGCAAGACCAAACTCGCCTCCCACGGCCTCGACCTCGTCGACGCCATGGTGATCGCCGCCGACTCCAGCGCTTCTGACGAGAAGGTCGCCGAATACGAGCGCAGCGCCTGCCCGACCTGCGGTTCGTGCTCCGGCATGTTCACCGCCAACTCGATGAACTGCCTGGTGGAAGCCCTGGGTCTCGCCTTGCCGGGCAACGGTTCCACACTGGCCACTCACAGCGACCGCGAGCAGTTGTTCCTGCAGGCCGGCCGCACCATCGTCGAGCTGTGCAAGCGTTACTACGGCGAGAACGATGAGTCGGTGTTGCCGCGCAATATCGCCAACTTCAAGGCGTTCGAAAACGCCATGACCCTGGACATCGCCATGGGCGGTTCCACCAACACCATCCTGCACCTGCTGGCCGCGGCCCAGGAAGCCGAGATCGACTTCGACCTGCGCGACATCGACCGCCTGTCCCGTCACGTGCCGCAACTGTGCAAAGTCGCGCCGAACATCCAGAAGTACCACATGGAAGACGTGCACCGCGCCGGCGGGATCTTCTCGATCCTCGGCTCCCTGGCCCGTGGCGGCCTGCTGCACACCGACCTGCCAACCGTGCACAGCAAGTCCATCGCCGAAGGCATCGCCAAGTGGGACATCACCCAGACCGACGACGAAGCCGTGCACACCTTCTTCAAGGCCGGCCCGGCCGGTATCCCGACGCAGACGGCGTTCAGTCAGTCGACCCGTTGGGACACCCTGGATGACGACCGTGAAAACGGCTGCATCCGCAGTGTCGAGCACGCCTACTCGCAAGAAGGCGGCCTGGCCGTGCTGTACGGCAACATCGCCCTCGACGGCTGTGTGGTCAAAACGGCAGGCGTGGATGAGTCCATCCACGTCTTCGAAGGCCGCGCCAAGATCTACGAAAGCCAGGACAGCTCGGTACGCGGCATCCTCGCGGACGAAGTCAAGGAAGGCGATATCGTGATCATCCGCTACGAAGGCCCCAAAGGCGGCCCGGGTATGCAGGAGATGCTTTACCCCACGTCCTACCTGAAATCCAAAGGCCTGGGCAAAGCCTGCGCCCTGCTGACCGACGGCCGTTTCTCCGGCGGCACGTCGGGCCTGTCCATCGGCCACGCTTCGCCGGAAGCCGCTGCCGGTGGCGCGATTGGCCTGGTGCAGGATGGCGACAAGGTGCTGATCGACATCCCGAACCGCTCGATCAACCTGTTGATCAGCGATGAAGAACTGGCAGCACGCCGGGTTGAGCAGGACAAGAAAGGCTGGAAGCCAGTGGAGAAGCGCCCGCGTAAAGTCACCACCGCATTGAAGGCCTACGCGTTGTTGGCCACCAGTGCCGACAAGGGTGCCGTACGCAACAAAGCCATGCTCGACGGCCTGTAAGCCCCGCGCATAAAAAAGCCCCGCCAGGTGCGGGGCATTTTTATGCCTGGAAATCCCATATGGGACGGGGCTTACCCCTAATGCCAGTGTAGGAGCGAGCTTGCTCGCGAAAAGCGTCAACGATAACGCGTACTTACTGAATAAACGCGGTGCCTTTGAGTTTTTCGCGAGCAAGCTCGCTCCTACAGCAATGATGCGTCAAGCTTTAGAACTGTGGGGTATAGGTCATGGTGAACATCACATTGCGTGGGTCCCCGTAGTAGTTGCTGCCCCAGTTCGCGTTGTAGGCTGGGATGTAATACTTCTTGTCGAACATGTTGTTCAGGTTTGCCGCCACGGTGAATTCCTGGTTGATCTTGTAGGCCACCCGCGAATCCCACAATGCATTGCCCGGCACGCTGAACGTACGGTCATAGGCTTCGGTGCTGCTTTGCGCGGTCACACCGGCACCCACGCTCCAATGTTGCCAATCGCCCGGCAACTGGTAATCACCCCAGACCTTGAGCAAGTGCTTGGGGGTCCAAGTGCTGAAAATCTTGCCTTCGTAGGTGTCGTCCTTGAGGAATTCAGTGGTGTTGTAGGTGTAGCTGGAGGCCAGCTGCAGGCCTGGCAGCACCTCACCACTGAGTGTGGCTTCAAAGCCTTGGCTGCGGACCTTGCCAGAGGCGACCGAGCAGTACCAACCATTGCAGTTCATTGGCCCTTGCAGGTCCTGCACGCTACGGTTTTCCTGATCGTAACGGAAGATCGCAAACGAGGTATTGAGGCGCCCGTCAGCCAGCTCTCCCTTGATGCCCAACTCGTAGTTTTTGCCCTCGATAGGCTTGAGCAGGGAGCCGGAGGTGGTCAGGTTGGTTTGCGGCTCAAAGGCATCGGCATAGCTGGCGTAGGCCGACCACTGCTCGTTGAGCGCATAGACCAGGCCGGCGTAGGGCGTAACCTTGCCATTGGACTGGGTGGTATTGTCCTGCGGGGCACCATATGTGCCTTTGAAACCACTCTGGCCAATGTAGGAATAGTCATACCAACTGGTACGCGCACCGACGATCAACGTCAGCGGGTCCAGGACTTTCACACGCCAGGTGCCATAGATGCCTTTCTGGCGAATGTCATACCAGCTCTTCGAGGCGGCACCCTCCTGGAACAATTGGTATTTGTCGCGCTGTGGGCGGTTGTGGTCGATGTTGAAGATATCCGCGCCGGGGTTTGAAGCCCGTGCCCACTGGTCGTCGGTGGTGAGCTTGGAATAGTTGGCGCCCAGCACCACTTCCTGCTGGAAGCCCAGCCCCTCAAACTTGCCGTTTACATACACATCCGCGCCGCGGCTCTTGGTATTGAAGTCGGTGATCCAATCTACATAGGGCACAGTGCCACCGCCGACGGGTACCGTGTCCCACGTCGCCTGGTAGGTTGCGTCGTTGTGCTCATCCATGGCTACCAGTGCGGCTTTCACTTTCCAGTTATCGTTGAAGCGGTGCTCGATGTCGGCAAACACCTGAGTCTGATTGTTGACGCTGCGGTTCCAACTGGCGCCGACAAATGTCGAACGCGGCAGACCGATATCACTGCCGTCGGCATAACGGGGCAACGACATGAAGTTGGGGCGCGAATGGCCCTTCTGGTTACTGATGCCCAGGCCGACGGTGGTGTCGGGAGTGAAATCGTAGTCGACGGCGCCATAAACCGTCTGGTTCCAGCCGCCCGCATAGTCGACGAAGGAGTCGGTGGTGTCGTAATCCGCCACGAAGCGTCCGCGCAAGGTGCCTTCGGCGTTCAGCGGGCCACCGACATCGACCTGAGTGCCGTAGTGGTCCCATGAGCCAGCCTTGGCGGTAATGGTCGCCGTCGGCGCTTGCTGCCCGCGCTTGCGCACCAGGTTCATGGTGCCGCCGGGGCTGTTGGCACCTTGCAGCAAGGCGGCCGGGCCGCGCAGCGTCTCGACGCGGTCGTAAATGGCCATGTTTTCGGTGAGATAGCTGCCCAAGGTGTAAGTGTTACGTGGAATCCCCACACCGTCGTATTGCAGGGTGCCAACCTCGAAGCCACGGGAGAAGATGAACATACCGGAGCCGGGAGACTTGGTCGCTGTCAGGCCGGGCGTGCGCTTGACCACTTCAGAGAGCTTGGTGGTGTTCTGATCATCCATCTGCTTGCGGGTCATGACGCTGACCGACTGCGGGATGTCCTTGAGTTTTTGCTCGCCCTTGCCCAGGGTCACAGCCCCCGTGGTGTACGAGCCCGTGCCTTCGGTGGTGACGCCCAGGCGTTCGGCCGTGATGGTGGTGGCGCCCACTTCCAGGGCAGAACCTGGTACCACACGTTTTTCCAGGGTGACGGTATCGGCATTGATAAACGCCGCGCTCAGTCCCGTGCCGCCGAGCAGTTGCCCCAAGGCTTCACGCTGCCCCAGGTTGCCCTTCACACCCGGCGATATCACCCCCTGGGTCAACTCCCCATTCACTAGCACCTGAACCCGCGTCACCGCCGAGAACGCCGCCAGCGCAGCGTCCAGGCCCTGCCCGGGAATATCGAAGCGGTAGGTCTGGGCCTGCTTGGCCTCAGCGGCCTGCAGGTACGACGGCGCGATACAGCTGGCCAAGGAAATGGCCAAGGCCAGCAAGGGCCGTGTGGCGAATCGGTGTGCCATGAATGGTGCTCCCCGGTACAAAAGTCTGTGATCGGCGCCGCACTACTTGAGAGTGCTTACTATTTACGCCTCAGTGATCAAGGACGATGGCTTGCGGGGAAACCCTGAAAATATTTTGAGAAATTGCCGTCAGGACGCATTGCCTTCACGCAACACCAGCAAATACGGGGTGTAGTGCTCGGCACGCAGGTTGAGGGTGTATTCCAACGCCTTGAGCACGGCATCGGGCTTGTCGATTTCGAACACGCCGGACACTACCCGACTGCGCAACGCATCACCGAGCACCAGCGTCTTGCCGGGCCAGTAACGGTTCAGTTCAGAGACCACCACCGACAAAGGTTGCTGACGGAACACCAGTTGCCGCTGACGCCAGGCAAAGCCGCTGGCCGGGTCGAAACCGTGGACGTGTGCAAGGTGCCGGCTCTGATACTCCACGGCCCGCCCCGGTTCCAGATAGACCGGCGTGCCGCTCCCTGCACTGACTTCAACCTTGCCCTGCGCCACCTGCACACGCGTCTGGTCATCACGCCGCGCCACACTGAACTGGGTGCCGACCACTCGCACCCAGCCGTCGCCCGACTGCACCACGAAGGGCCGTGCGGGGTCCTTGGTCACATCGAAGAAACCTTCGCCACGCAGCAAACGAATCTGCCGCTCACCCGCAGTCATGCGGATTTGCACCGCACTGTCGGTGTTGAGTTGAAGGTGGGAACCATCGGCCAGTTCAATGCTGCGCGACTCGCCAGTGCCGGTGGCGTAGTCGGCGCGCAAGCGGTCAAGCCAGGGAGTGTTCTGCACGGTCAGGCCCACGGCCAGCAACACGGCAGCCGCATACGCCCAGCGCCGCAGCGGTTTACGCCAGGTGGCCTGCTCGGCACGGCGAATGACGCGCGCCGGCTCACGCAGGCCACCGAGCATCGCCTGCACTTCCTGCCAGGCATCATCCTGCGCCTGGCCCTGACCGAGCCACGCAGCAAAGGCGTCCATTTCAGCCGGGGTCAAGTCCTCGGCGTGCAGGCGGAAATACCAGCCGGACGCCTCTTCGAACAACACATCAGCAGTAGGCAGGGCAGTCATGACCGACGTCCTTGTGCATCGCAGGCTAGGCGCGTCTTGATGTACCCACGGCATTCAATCAAGGCGCGACGCAATTGGTATTCCACACTGCGCGGGCTGATCGACAGGCGTTCGCCAATCTCGCGGTAGGAAAGCTCGTCGACATGATAGAGCAGGAAGATCTGCCGAGTCGCCTCGGGCAGGCCCAGGATCGCATCCTGCATCAGTTGCTCCTGCTGATAGGCGGCCAGTTGTTCGTCGGCACCGGGGTTGCTGCAGGGCAGTTCTTCGCTCGGTGCGCCGGCATCCAGACGCTCGCGGCGGATAGCCTGGCGCTGGTGGTCGCGCACCAGGTTGCTGGCAATGGTGAAGAGGAACGCGGGTAGGTTATCGATCTTCTCGCCGGACTCCAGGCGCGCCAGGCGCAGGAAGGATTCCTGGGTCAGGTCGGCAGCCACCTGGGCGCTGCCGGTGCGGCGCGTGACGAAGGCTTCGAGGGCTTTCTTCTGCTCCGCGAACAGGCGCGCGATCTGCGTATTCCAGGAGGACACAGCACTACCTTGAGAAGAACGGACGGTTCAGGGAGTGCGCACGCTAGCAAAGAATGAGATTAGTTCGCAATTGATATCTATTTTGCCTTTGAGTCTGCGGTGTTCTTAAGACCGCCTTCGCGGGCAAGCCCGCTCCCACAGTTGACCGCGCCCCAACATGAGAATGCGGTCGACGGTGGAAGCTGGCTTGTCTGCGATGCAGTGACTCGGTCTTACTGGATCTCTTCCGGCTTGACGACCACCCAGTTCTTGTCCGCCGTCACCGGCAGCCCTTCCTTGGCTTGCGCCGCCGCGTGCTTGGCGATCATGCCGTTGAGTTGGGTCATGTACTTGTCTTTGCGGTTGATCCACAGGTGGACGCCGCCCTTGGCCACGTCCACATCGTGGAACAGCATGTAGCCGTCGCTGGTCGGTGTGTCACCGCCGACAATCACTGGTTTTTTCCATTCGTCGATGTAGGTGAGGATCGCCGCGTGCTTGCCGGCCATCCAGGTCGCCGGGGTCCATAGGTAGGGGGTCAGTTCCAGGCCGAGGTTGCTCTTCTCGTCATACTTGCCGGCAGTGATCTGTTTGCGTGCGGTGGTCAGCTCGCCGGTCTTGCGGTCCTTGAGCATCGTGGTCACGCCGATGACGTTCTCGGGTTTGACGTTGTAGCCGTACTTCGGATCAGCCGCGACCATGCGCACCAACTCCTCGGACGCGGCGGTCATCACATAGACCTCGATGCCGTTTTCCATCAGTTTGTTGTACAGCTCGGCCTGGCCGGTGAAGACTTTTGGCGGCTGTACCTCGGATTTTTTCACCACGTCGCCTTCGAAATAGCTGACCGGCACGGGCTTGCCGGAGGCCATCAGCTCGTCGACCTGCACTTTGAGTTCCTTGAGGGTGAAGCCGGAAAAAATCTGCGCAACCCAGGGGTAGCAGACCATGTCGTCGACTTCGCACAGGCGATAGTAGTAGCTGAACAGACTTTCCTTATGGTCGGCGGTGTCTTTGAAGGGGATAAGCTTGAGCGAAGGGTCCATGGTTTCGCGGGTGATCAGGCCCTTGTTTTCCATGAACGGCAGCAAGGACTCTTCAAGGTCGTAGCGGTAACTGGTGTTGTCCATATCGAACACCGCGTAGTTACCCTTGTTGGCGTTGGCGGCGATCATTTCATTGAGTTGTTTGGCGGCAGGTGCCGGCCAGTGTTTCAACTCGGTGGCGGCAAACGCCTGGCTGGCGAGCCCGAGGCAAAAGGCGGCGGATAACAGTAGTTTCGGCGCGAGCTTCATAGGCGTTGTCTCCCTCAAGTGAAAGACATCGACGCTAACAAATCCGTATGACAGTTATCGCCCGAGCGCGACCGCTGACGTCGCGATTGCGCCAAGCGCATACGCCTGGGCGTCAAACGCTTATTCCAAAAACGACAGTCGCCATTCCATATTGGTATTAAATCAATATATTTCAAGCTGTTAGGCTTCCCGGTTCGCAATCGCAGGCTCACGCGATTGGCTGCCTTCTCAACGGAGCTTCAATGAATCTGCCCCTGATTCTCAATTTATTGGTGTTCGTGGCCCTGTTGCTGGGCCTGGCACAAACCCGCCGTACAAACTGGAGCCTCGCCAAGAAGGTGCTGTTCGCCCTGGTGCTTGGCGTGCTGTTCGGTGCGGCGTTGCATACGATCTACGGCGACGGCAACCCGGTGCTCAAAGCTTCGATCGGCTGGTTTGACCTGGTCGGCAACGGCTATGTGCAGCTGCTGCAAATGATCGTGATCCCGCTGGTATTCGCCTCGATCCTCAGTGCCGTGGCACGCCTGCACAACGCCTCGTCCCTGGGCAAGATCAGCTTCCTGACCATCGGCACGCTGCTGTTCACCACGGCCATCGCGGCCCTGATCGGCATCGGCCTGACCAACCTGTTCGGCCTCACTGCCGAAGGTCTGGTGGCCGGCACCCAGGAAATGGCGCGCCTGCAAGTGATCCAGAGTGATTACGCGGGCAAGGTTGCCGACCTGAATATCCCGCAGTTGCTGCTGTCGTTCGTACCGGCCAACCCGTTCGCCGACCTGGCCCGGGCCAAGCCGACGTCGATCATCAGCGTGGTGATTTTCGCCGCGTTCCTTGGGGTTGCCGCGCTGCAACTGCTCAAGGACGACGTGGAAAAAGGCCAGAAAGTCCTTAACGCCATCGACACCCTGCAAGCCTGGGTGATGCGCCTGGTGCGCCTGGTGATGAAGCTGACCCCCTACGGTGTGCTGGCGCTGATGACCAAAGTGGTCGCCGGTTCCAACCTGCAAGACATCATCAAGCTGGGCAGTTTCGTGGTGGTGTCGTACCTGGCCCTGGGCCTGATGTTCGTGGTGCACGGCCTGCTGCTGTCCTTGGCCGGGATCAACCCGCTGCGCTTCTTCCGCAAGGTGTGGCCGGTGCTGACCTTCGCCTTCACCAGCCGCTCCAGCGCTGCAAGCATCCCGCTGAGCATTGAAGCGCAGACCCGTCGCCTGGGCATCCCGCAATCCATCGCCGGCTTCGCCGCCTCGTTTGGCGCGACCATCGGCCAGAACGGTTGTGCCGGTCTTTACCCTGCGATGTTGGCGGTGATGGTCGCGCCGACTGTGGGCATCAACCCGTTGGACCCGCTGTGGATCGCGACCCTGGTGGCGATAGTGACCTTGAGTTCGGCGGGCGTTGCCGGCGTGGGCGGCGGTGCGACCTTTGCCGCGCTGATCGTGCTGCCGGCCATGGGCTTGCCGGTGTCACTGGTGGCGCTGTTGATTTCCGTGGAGCCGCTGATCGACATGGGCCGTACGGCGTTGAACGTCAATGGTTCGATGACGGCGGGGGCGATTACCAGCCAGATCATGGGGCAGACGGATAAAGCGTTGCTGGATGCCGATGAGCATGCCGAACTGGCGCAGGCATAAAGGCTTATAACCTGTAGGAGCGAGCTTGCTCGCGAAGAACCTGAGGGCGCCGCGTTCATTCAGAATGCCCGCGTCATCGTTGACGATCTTCGCGAGCAAGCTCGCTCCTACACTAGTTGCGCTCCCACACCTCGAAGTTGTAGGCCGGCTTATCACCCTCAGCCGGATTCTCGACATTCGACACCAGCTTCCACTGGTTCCCATCAAACTGCGGAAACCACGCATCCCCTTCCGGGCTCAGCGCCACGCGGGTCAGGTACAAGCGATCGGCCTGTTCCAGCCCCTGCGCATACAACTGCGCGCCGCCGATCAGCATCAGCTCGTCCACGCCTTGCGCCTTGGCCCATTCCTCAGCGCGCTCGACCGCTGCACCCAGTGACGGAAAAACTTCCGCACCTTCCAGCACAAGATCGGTCTGACGGCTGACCACCAGGTTCAAGCGCCCCGGCAGCGGTCGGCCCAGGGAATCCCAGGTCTTGCGCCCCATGATGATCGGCTTGCCAAGGGTGGTGGCTTTGAAATATTTGAAATCCCCCGGCAAATGCCAGGGCATGCTGTTGTCGACGCCGATCACACGGTTTTCACCGAGGGCTGCGATCAGGCTTAAAGGGAGAGTTTTTTTCATGGCGACGAGAATACCAGAGCGGCGAGCCAGCGGTTATGCTCCAACCTCATCAACACGACAGGACGGCGCGTGACTGCACTGAACCCGCTGCACAGACTTTGGCTGACAGAAACCGTGCGCCTGCGGGAAGAACACGCCGGCCCCCTGGAAGACCTGGAAGCCAACCGCTTGGCCCGCACCGCCGGGGGCGACCTGGCCACGCGCATCCAGCAGCGTGCGCTGCACCTGGCCGAGCGCGATGGTTTGGCCGCCGCGCTCAGCCGCTGGCTGCAAGGCGCACGCCTGGCGCTGTTGTTACTGGCGGCGGTCGCCGTCATCAGCGGCGCCGGTTTGGCGTTCGCCGCGCTGGGTAATGGCCTGGCCCCGGTGAATGTGTTCTGGGCCTTGGGCAGCCTGCTCGGCCTGAACCTGATCTTGCTGATCAGTTGGGCCCTGGGCCTGCTGTTTGCCGGCGAACACAGCGCCAGCCTTGGCCGGCTGTGGTTGTGGCTCAGCGAGAAACTGGCCCGTGACGCCAAGGCCGCGCAACTGGCCCCGGCGTTGTTGCTGTTGCTGCAACGGCAAAAACTCAATCGCTGGGCGGTGGGTGTGCTGGTCAACAGCTTGTGGTTGCTGGCCTTGCTCAGCGCCCTGGTGATCCTGCTGACTCTGCTCGCCACCCGCCGCTATGGGTTTGTGTGGGAAACCACCATTCTCGGCGCCGATACCTTTGTCGCCGTGACCCAGGCCCTCGGCACACTCCCGGCTCTGCTCGGTTTCAATGTGCCCACCGTGGAGATGATCCGCGCCAGCGGCGACTCCGCGCTGAATATCGAAAGCGCCCGCCAGGCCTGGGCGGCCTGGCTGGTGGGCGTGTTGCTGGTCTACGGTCTGCTGCCGCGGTTGATCCTTGCCTTGCTGTGCCTGTGGCGATGGAAACGCGGGCGCGCAGCGTTGCACCTGGACCTCAACCTGCCCGGCTACGCCCAACTGCGCGAACGCCTGATGCCCAGCAGCGAGCGCTTGGGGGTCAACGATGTGGCGCCCGATCACCTGCACCCGATCAGCGGCGGCGCAAGTGAGCTGGAGAGTGATGGCGCCTTGCTGGTCGCCATCGAACTCGACGACCAACACCCTTGGCCCCCCAAACTGCCTGCCAACGTCAAGAACGCCGGCATCCTCGACAGCCGCGAATCACGCAACAAACTGCTGGAGCAACTCAGCCGTTTCCCACCCGCGCGCCTGGCCATCGCCTGTGACCCGCGCCGCTCGCCCGACCGTGGCAGCCTGGCACTGATCGCCGAGCTGGCACGCAGCGCCACCGACACTCGCGTATGGCTGCTGCAGGCACCACCGGGCCAGGCGCTGGACGCCGAGCGCCTGGGCGACTGGCATGCCGCGTTGCAACAGCTTGAAGTGTCGTTTGCCGATTGCGCGCCGCTCACTTGGCTGGAGACAGGTCATGACTAAACCGCTGAAACTCGCCGTGGTCGGCCATACCAACGTGGGCAAAACCTCATTGTTGCGCACCCTCACCCGTGATGTCGGCTTTGGCGAAGTGTCCCATCGCCCCAGCACCACGCGGCACGTGGAAGGTGCACGCCTATCGGTAGATGGCGAAGCTTTGCTGGAGCTGTACGACACTCCCGGCCTGGAAGACGCCATCGCCCTGCTCGATTACCTGGAACGCCTCGACCGCCCCGGCGAACGCCTGGATGGCCCTGCGCGGCTGACGCGTTTCCTGGAAGGCAGCGAGGCGCGCCAGCGTTTCGAACAGGAAGCCAAGGTGCTGCGCCAGTTGCTGGCCTCCGATGCCGGCCTGTACGTGATCGACGCTCGCGAGCCGGTGCTGGCCAAGTACCGCGACGAACTGCAAGTGCTGGCCAGTTGCGGCAAGCCGTTGTTGCCGGTGCTCAACTTTGTCAGCAGCAGCGACCACCGCGAACCGGACTGGCGCGAAGCCCTGGCCCGCCTCGGCCTGCATGCGCTGGTGCGTTTCGACAGCGTGGCACCGCCCGAAGACGGCGAACGCCGGCTGTATGAAAGCCTGGCCCTGCTGCTGGAAAACTCACGGCCGCAGTTGGAACGCCTGATCCTCGATCAAGAAGCCCAGCGCCAGGCTCGCCAGCAAAGCGCCGCCCGCTTGATCGCCGAACTGTTGATCGACTGCGCGGCCTGCCGTCGCAGTGTGACAACCGAGAATGAGCCCCAAGCCGTCAGCGACTTACGCAAGGCCGTGCGCCAACGCGAACAAAAGTGCGTTGAAGCCCTGCTCAAACTGTTCGGCTTTCGCCCACAGGACGCGGCGGCCAGCGACCTGCCGCTGCTCGACGGTCGCTGGGGCGATGACTTGTTCAACCCCGAAACCCTCAAGCAACTTGGCGTGCGGGTCGGCGGCGGGATAGCTGCCGGAGCCGCTGCCGGTGCTGGCGTGGATCTACTGGTCGGCGGCCTGACCCTTGGCGCCGCGGCCCTGGCAGGCGCTATCGCCGGTGGCGCCCTGCAAACCGCACGCAGCTACGGCAGTCGCCTGCTCGGCAAGATCAAGGGCCAGCGCGAGCTGACCGTCGACGACAGCGTGCTGCGCCTGCTAGCCCTGCGCCAGCGCCAGTTGCTCAAGGCCCTGAACCTGCGCGGCCATGCGGCAATGCACAGCATCAAGGTCGATACGCCCCAGGACAAAACCTGGCGCGAGGGCAAACTGCCCGACGCCTTGAACAAAGCCCGCGCCTATCCGCAATGGTCATCCCTCAACCCCCACGCGAAACTAAGCCAGGCCGAGCGCCAGGAGCAGGTTGAAGCCCTGGCCCAACGCCTGGACCAGACCTGAACCGCCAATGCCTGCCTGTTCCGGGTTCATCACGCTTCTCCCCATAACCTGCGGATATTGCGCTCGGCCATGGCCGGCCCCACGCTCATCCCTACGCCGGTGTGCATCAAGGCAGCGCTGACGCCAGGTGCCGCCTGCACAAACGAAAACGGCCCGGGGCCGCGAGCGCCGTAGACGCCTTGCCAGCGCTCGACCACCTGGATGTTGCACCCCAGGGTCTGCTGCGCCAGCTCGATCATCCAGTCATCGATCTGCTCGGCATTGAAGGGCGACGGGTCGCTGTCGTAATGGTGGGAGTCGCCGATGATCAGTTCGCCATGGGGCGTGGGGCTGATCAGCAGGTGAATGCCGTGCTCCTGCAGATGCGGCGTTTCGCGCAGGATCTGCGCCTGGACCACAGCGGCTTCCGGCAGGTCGGCGAAAGCGCCGTAATGCACGCAACTCAAGCCGGTGAGCAGCGCGTGTTGCAGGTTCAGATTAAGCACCGGCCGCGCACGCAGCATTTGCAGGCGGCAGGTGTGCGGGTTGAGCGGGGCGATGGATTCGGCCAGCAGGGTCTGATAGTCGTGGCCTGAACAGACAACGATCTGCTCCCCGCGAAAGCTGCCGGCCGTGCTGTGCAGCTGGCCCGGCTCTACGTCACGTACCAGCGTGGAGAAGTGAAACTCCACGTGCAAGTGCTGGCTCAGGTAATGGATCAGCGCCGGGATCGCCTCGCGGGAGTACAACTGCTGGTCATCCTTGCCATGCAGGGCGGCGCGGTGATGGCGGAACTGGCCGGCGTACAGGTCGTTCATGGCAGCGCCCTGCAGCAGCTCGACGTTGTAGCCGTGCTCCCGCGCGCGCCCGGCGCAGAAGGCTTCGAGCAGATGTTCTTCGGCTTCGGTGCGGGCGAACAGGTAGGAGCCATTGCGCTTGAGCGCCAGGCCCGCCGCTTGCGCCCACTGGCCCCAGATTTCGCGGCTTTCCCGCGCCAGGTCCAGCATTGGCCCTGGTGGTTGACCGGTGACCAGTGCCTGGCCGAAGTTGCGCACTGAGGCGCCCAATGGCGTGGCGCTGCGCTCGAACACCTTGACCTTGAGGCCGCGCCTGGCGGCGGCATAGGCGTGGGAGAGGCCGAGGATGCCGGCGCCGACGACTAACAGATCACTACTCATACTGTCCTCTGGTTCCCGCGCTCCGCGTGGGAATTCATCCGGTGACGCTCCGCGTCACGACCTTTAAAAGCGGACGCGGAGCGTCCAGAGCGGCGTTACCACGCCGAGCGTGGGAACGATCGGTTACTGTTTTTCCGACTTACCGTCATAACGCTTACGCCATTCGGCCAGGATGCTGTCACGGTTCCTGGAAGCCCAGACAAAGTCGTTCTTGATCAACCGTTGCTCATAGTCCGCCGGCAATTCGGTCTGCGGCTTGGCGATACCCGGTTGCGCGAGCACGGCGAAGTTTTCCTTGTACAGGTCCATCGCCGCGGTGCTGGCAGAGAAGTCGGCGAGTTTTTTCGCCGCGTCGGCATGGGCAGTGCCCTTGATCACAGCGGTGGCTTCGATCTCCCAGCCCAGCCCCTCTTTGGGCAGGATGATCTCCAGCGGCGCGCCCTGGCGTTTGAGCTGAACCGCCGGGTATTCGAAGGAAATGCCAATCGGGAACTCACCGGACGCCGCCAGCTTGCACGGCTTGGAGCCGGAGTGAACGTACTGGCCGATGTTCCGGTGCAGGTCGTCCATGTACAGCCAGCCTTGCTTCTCGCCGAAGGTCTGGAGCCAGGCGCTGACATCCAGGAAGCCGGTGCCTGAAGACGCCGGGTTAGGCATCACGATCTTGCCCTTGTATTCGGGCTTGGTCAGGTCCTGCCAGCTCACCGGTTTGGTGAGGCCCTGCTTCTCGGCTTCGACGGTGTTGAAGCAGAGGGTGGCGGCCCACACGTCCATGCCCACCCAGGCCGGAGGGTTGGCGGCGTCGCGGTAATGCTTGCCGATCTTGTCCAGGTCCTTGGGCGCGTAGTTGTCGAGCATGCCTTGCTGATCGAGGATCGCCAGGCTGGAGGCGGCCAGGCCCCACACTACGTCAGCCTGGGGGCGGTCTTTCTCGGCCAGCAGTTTGGCGGTGATGATGCCGGTGGAGTCGCGCACCCACTTGATCTCGACGTCGGGGTTGGCCTGTTCGAAAGCTTTTTTGTAGGTCTTCAATTGCTCGGCTTCAAGGGCCGTGTACACGGTCAACTCGGTCTTGGCGAAGGCATTCAGACTGAATGCCGTGAGGACTGCAGCGACCAGCGCCAGGGGCTTGAACATGGAGCACCTCCTTCAGGGATGTTTATTGGCCAGGTGCGCGCTGGCGCCAGGCTTGGGAGCGGCGCAGCGCGCCACGTGAAGCCCACGCCAGCAGCAGCGAGACGCTGGCCGAGGTGAACAGGATCAGGGTCGACATGGCCGCCGCGCCCCCCACATTGCCGGCGTCGTCCATGTTCAGCACGGCGACGGCGGCGAGGATGGTGTCGGGGCTGTAGAGGAAGATCGCGGCGGAGACGGTGGTCATCGCCGAGACAAACAGGTAGCGCAGGATGTCCAGCAGCGCCGGCAGACAGATCGGCACCGTGACGCGCAGATAATGGCGGTACAACGGTGCCTTGAGGGACAACGCGGCAGCTTCGAACTCGGCGTCCAACTGGCGCAAGGCGGTGGTCGCGGTCATCTGCGCGGTGGTCAGGTAGTGCGCAATGGTGCACACCACCAGCAACGCCATGCTGCCGTACAACACATGCAACGGGTTGCCGTTGAGGTTGAAGAAGAACACGTAGCCCAGCCCCAGGACCAGGCCCGGCACGGCCATTGGCACGAAGCTGAGCATGCGCAGCGCCAGGTTGAGGTTTTTCTGGCCCTTGGTTTTTTCCATCAGGTAGGCGCCGGTGAAAATCAGCACGCTGCCGATCAACGCCGTACACAGCGCCATGGTCAGGCTGTTGCGATAGGCCAGCCAGCCGCCGCCGGCGGTGTCTTCGAATTGGTAGTGGTTGAGCGACAGCGACAGGTTGTACGGCCAGAATTTCACCAGCGAGGAGTACACCGCCATGCCGAACACCAGCAGCAACGCCGCGCAAATCAGCAGCACGACGGCCAGGTAGCACCCGTCGCGCAGCCGCGATGGCGCTGGCTGGAACACCTGGGCGCGGCCGCTCATCGCGTCGCCATGCCGACGGCGCAACCACGCATCCACGCCAAAGCTGAACAGCGCCGGCAGCAGCAACACCATGCCGATCAACGCGCCGCGACCGAACTGTTGCTGGCCCACCACCGCCTTGTAGGCTTCCAGCGCCAGCACCTGATAATCGCCGCCCACCACCACCGGTACTCCGAAGTCGGTGATGGTCAGGGTGAACACCAGGCAGAAAGCGGCGAACACCGCCTGGCGCGTGGCTGGCCAGGTAATGCTGCGAAACGCCCGTGCCGGGCTGGCGCCCATGCTCGAAGCGGCGTCAAACAAGCGTGCATCCGCCAAGGACAACGCCGACAGCAAAATCATCAAGGCATGGGGAAAGGTATAGATCACCTCACCGAGCACAATGCCCCAGAAACCGTAGATATTCTCTGAGAACAAACCTCGCAGCAGGCCCTGGTTGCCGAACAGATAAACCAGGGCAATGCCCGGCAGCATCGACGGCGCCATCAATGGCAGCAATGACAGGCCGCGCCAGATGGACTTGCCGGGGATCAGCGTGCGTTGCAGGGCATAGGCAAACAAGTAGGCCAGCGGCACGACGATGGCCGCCACGCTGAGGGAAACTTTCAGGCTATTGCCCAGCAACCAATGAAAGTTGGCGCTGCTCAGCAGTTCGCGAGCGGCTACCAGGCCACCGCCCTGCCCGGCTTCGCTGCTGAAGCCGCGCCAGAAGATCGCCAACAGCGGCGACAGCACCGCCACCACTAACAGGCCCAGCCAGAGCCACTTGCCGCCGACCACGAAGAGGCGGTCGCCCCACTCGGCGCGGGACACCTGGCGCGGTACCGGCAATGTCATCACCGCCCCCATCTCAGGCAAACACCTGCAGGCTGCGCGGCGGCAACGCCACCCAGATGTCCTGGGCGCCCAGGCGCGGCATCGCTTCCGGCGCCAGTTCAGCCAGCAACGCATGGCCTGGCAACTGCTCCAGCTCAAAGCTCATGCGGCAGCGGTTACCGAGAAAGGTAATCTCGCGAACCTTGGCCGGGAACAGGTTTTCTTCATGCACCGGTGGGTTGACGCAAATGGCTTCCGGGCGGCAGAACAAGCGGCCGGACTGGGCGACACCGGCGTCCTCAGCCAGGCGCATGTTCAACCCACCCACCTGAGCATGGCTGGCGCTGTTACGGCTGAACGGCAACCAGTTGCCCTGGCCGACAAACTCTGCCACGAACGGCGTGGCCGGGCGGTCGTAGATTTCCTGGGGCGTGGCGTACTGCTCGACCTTGCCGTTGTTCATCACGGCGATGCGGTCGGCCATCAACATGGCTTCGTCCTGGTTGTGCGTCACCATCAAGGTGGTGATGCCCAGGCGCCGCTGCAGTTGACGCAGCTCGGTGCACAGGTGCTCACGCACGCGGGCATCGAGGGCCGACATCGGCTCATCCAACAGCAATAACGACGGCGCCGGCGCCAGTGCGCGGGCCAGGGCGACGCGCTGTTGCTGGCCGCCGGAGAGTTGGCCGGGGTACTTCTTTTCGCTGCCCACCAGGCCCACCAGCTCAAGCATCTGCGCGACCCGCTTGCGCACTTCATCGCGGCCGCTGCCGGTGAGGCCGTAGCCGATGTTCGCTTCAACGCTGAGGTTGGGAAACAACGCATAGGACTGGAACAGGATGCCGTAGTCCCGCGCCTGGGGTGGCAGCAGGGACACGTCCCGCTCGCCCAGGTAAAGCTCACCGCTGTCCTGGCGCTCCAGGCCGGCGATGCAGCGCAGCAGTGTGGTCTTGCCACAGCCGGAAGGGCCCAGCAGGCACACCAGCTCGCCGGCGGCGACGTCCAGGGAGACGTTGTCCAGCGCGGTGAAGGCGCCAAAGCGTTTCTGGATTGCGCGCACTTTCATCGGTGCGCCGGGTTGGGTCAGGGCTGTGTGCATGGTGGCACCTCATCGAACGAATGAAGGCCATGCTAGGAGGGCAATGCGTAGCGGGTGTGGCAGAAAGGCAAAAAGAGGTGATAGTGGTATTGGTGGATTTGTGTAGGACTCACGACCGCTATCATGATCGTTCCCACGCTCTGCGTGGGAATGTCTCTAGTGACGCTCCGCGTCACGGACGCGGAGCGTCCTGAGCGGCGTTCCCACGCGGAGCGTGGGAACGATCAGAGGGGTGACATTTCCTGAGCCAGGCCAAGGAAAGCCGCCGGCAGGCGCGCTCCTTTGCGCTCCTTGAGGCAATACAGATACTCCGGAATCTGCGGTGCATTCTCGATGGTCAGCACGCGCAACTGCGGGTCGTGGGGCACTTCCTGGCGGGCGATGATGCTGATGCCGATATTGCGCAGCACCGCCTCGCGAATCGACTCACGGCTGCCAATCTCCAACAACGGCCCATATCCGACGCCCGCATTCTTCAACATCTCTTCCGTCAGCCTGCGGGTAGTGGAGCCCGCTTCACGCATCAGCAAGGTATGCCCGACTAGCGCGCTCAACGTTACGTGATCGAGCTTGGCCAACGGGTGATTGCGGTGCACCGCCAGCACCAGCGGGTCGGTGCCCAGCACGCGGCGGATCAGCCGGGCGTCTTCCAGCAATTGCGATGAGGCCGCGACATCGACGCGGTAATCGTCCAGCGCCTCAAGCACCTGCTGGGAGTTGCCGATTTCCACCGACACGTCCACCTGGGGCAGGCGCTCGCGAAAGGCTTTGACCAGATCGAGGATGTAATACGGCGCCGTTGCGGCAATTCTCAGCGCACCCTGGACCTGGCCGTTGTTGCGCAGGAAAAACTCGATATCCGCTTCCTGCTGCAACAGCGCCTTGACCATCGGCAACAGCCGCGCGCCCTCGTCGCTGACGGTGAGGCGGCGGCCGCCACGGTAGAACAACTCGACGCCGTAGTGGCCTTCGAGGTTGCGAATCTGGGTGGTCACCGTGGGCTGGCTCAAGCCGAGTTTCTTCGCCGCCTGGGTAATGCTGCCCAGCCGGGCGACCATGAAAAACGCCTTTAACTCAGCACTCAGCACACCACCCTCTCATCCACTATTTGCGCACCAGGCGCAGGCCATTGAACACCACCAGCAGGCTCACGCCCATGTCGGCGAAGACCGCCATCCACATGGTCGCCATGCCCATAAACGTGACGGCCAGGAAGATCGCCTTGATCACCAGCGCCAGGGCGATGTTCTGCTTGAGGATACTCGACGTTTGCCGCGACAGCCGAATGAAAGCCGGAATCTTGCGCAAATCATCATCCATCAACGCCACGTCGGCGGTTTCGATGGCGGTGTCGGTGCCCGCCGCGGCCATGGCGAAGCCGATCTCGGCACGGGCCAGGGCCGGGGCGTCGTTGATGCCATCACCGACCATGCCCACCCTATGGCCCTGGCCGTAGAGGGTTTCGATGGCTTGCAGCTTGTCGGTGGGCAACAGGTCGCCCTGGGCCTGGTCGATACCGACCTGGGCTGCAATGGCCTGGGCGGTGTGGGTGTTGTCACCGGTGAGCATCAGGGTCTTGATGCCCAGGTCGTGCAGTTGCTGAATGGCTTCGCGGCTACTGTCCTTGACCGTGTCGGCCACGGCAAACAGCGCCAGGGGGCCGGACTTGTCCAGCAGCAGCACGACGGACTTGCCTTGTTTTTCCAGGGCGAAGAGTTTTTCTTCCAACGCCTCTGAGCACAAGCCCAGGTCTTCCACCAGGCGGTGGTTGCCCAGGTGATAGGTCTGGCCGTTGATGTCGCCGCGCACACCGCGCCCGGCCAGGGCCTCGAAGTTATCCACAGCGTGAGTCGACAGGTTTTTATCCACAGCCGCGTTGGCAATCGCCAGGGAGACCGGGTGATCGGAACGCGATGCCAAGCTGGCAGCCAAGGCCGGCGCGCTGTCTTCGAGATTCGGGAACAGCGGCAGGTAATCGGTTTGCACCGGTTTGCCGTGGGTGATGGTGCCGGTCTTGTCGAGGGCCAGGTAGTCGAGCTTGTAGCCGCCCTCCAGGTAAACGCCGCCCTTGATCAGGATGCCTTTGCGCGCCGCCGCCGCCAGGCCGCTGACAATGGTCACCGGGGTGGAGATCACCAAGGCACAAGGGCAGGCCACCACCAGCAGCACGAGGGCGCGGTAGATCCAGTCAAACCACACGCCCGCCATGAACAGCGGCGGGATCACCGCCACACCGAGGGCAAACAGGAAGACAGCCGGGGTGTAGACCTTGGAGAAACTGTCGACAAAGCGCTGGGTCGGTGCGCGTGCGCCTTGAGCCTGTTCCACCGCGTGGATGATCCGCGCCAGCGTGGAGTTGTTGGCCGCGGCGGTGACCTTGTACTCCAGGGAACCGGCCTGGTTGATGGTGCCGGCAAACACCTTATCGCCCACGGTTTTTTCAATCGGCAGGCTTTCCCCGGTGATCGGTGCCTGGTCGATGGTGGACTGGCCGACCGTGACTTCACCGTCGAGCCCGATGCGCTCGCCGGGTTTTACTCGGACAATCGCGCCAAGATCAATGCTCTTGACCTCTTGTTCCAGCCAGGAACCATCGGCCTGGCGCACCGTGGCCTGTTCCGGGGTCATCTGCATCAGGCCGCTGATGGCGTTGCGCGCCCGGTCCAGGGACTTGGCCTCAATCAACTCGGCCACGGTGAACAGGAACATCACCATCGCCGCTTCCGGCCACTGGCCAATCAGGATCGCGCCCGTCACCGCGATGCTCATCAAGGCATTGATATTGAGGTTGAAGTTCTTCAGGGCAATCCAGCCCTTCTTGTAGGTGGTAAGGCCGCCGCTGAGAATCGACACCAACGCCACCAGCGCGATTACCCAGGTGGGCGCCACACCAGTGAAGTGCAACACCTCTGCCCCCAGGGCACCCACGCCCGACACCGCCAGCGGCCACCAATGTTTCTTGGCGGGCGGCGCGGCAGCGGGGCTGCCTTCTTCGATAGGGTCGGCCTGCATGCCGATGGACTTGATTGCCTCAATGATCGGCGCCGTGTTCGGCAGGTCATGGGTGACGCCGAGGATGCGGTTGATCAGGTTGAATTCCAGTTGCTGCACGCCAGCGAGCTTGCCCAGCTTGTTCTGGATCAGCGTCTGCTCGGTAGGGCAATCCATGGCTTCGATGCGGAAGGTGCTCAGGCGCGAGCCGGCGGTGGGCGCTTCACTCAAGGTCACGATGGCAGGCCCGGCAGCGCCGGAGCAGCAGGAGCCGGAATGGCCGTGGTTATCCACAGGCGTGAGTTTGGCGGGCCCATGGTCATGTTTGTGATCATGAGCGTGATCGTGATCGTGATCATGCTTGTGGTCGTGCTTGTGGTCGTGCTTGTGCGGGGTATGAATGGAGTGGCTCATCAGGTCGCGTCCGTAAAGGTGCCTGTTGCCAAGTAAAGACCCTGTAGCCACTATAGGGTCAAGCACCCATTTGGAGATTGCTGCGATGAAGATCGGCGAACTGGCCAAACTCACCGATTGCCCGGTGGAAACCATCCGTTATTACGAGAAGGAAAACCTGCTGCCGCCTCCGGCACGCACCGACGGCAACTACCGCGTGTACACCCAGGCGCACACCGAGCGGCTGACCTTTATCCGCAACTGCCGCAGCCTGGACATGACCCTCGAAGAAATCCGCAGCCTGCTGGGGCTGCGTGACAGCCCCCAGGACCAGTGCGAAAGCGTGAATGCGTTGATCGACGAGCATATCCATCATGTGAAAGCGCGGATCGACGGATTGCTGGCTTTGCAGGAACAACTGCTGGACCTGCGCCAACGTTGCGGCGGTGGCAACCAGTGCGGGATCCTGCAGCAGTTGGAAGTCAGCGGAGGGATTGCGGCCAGCGAGGCCGAGCCTTCGCATGTGGGCAGAAGCCACGGCCATTAACTCAGGTGAACACCAAACCCATGTGGGAGCTGGCTTGCCTGCGATGGCGGTGGACCAGCGACATTAATGTCGCCTGACACTGCGCTATCGCAGGCAAGCCAGCTCCCACAGTTTTTCACCGAGTAAGGCTTTAGATCGCCACGTCGGCCTTGATGCTTGGGTCGGCGTCGTAGCCCACGATTTCGAAGTCTTCGAACTTATAGTCGTAGATCGACGCAGGCTTACGCTTGATCACCAGTTCCGGCAGTTTTTTCGGCGTACGCGCCAACTGGGTCTGGATCTGTTCCATGTGGTTGCTGTAGGCGTGGGTGTCGCCGGTGGTGACGATGATCTCGTGGGGGATCAAATCGCACTGCTGGGCCAGCATGTGGGTCAGCAACGCCAGCGCGGCAGTGTTGTACGGCAGGCCCAGAAACACGTCGGAGCTGCGGATATACAGCTGCATCGACAGATGGCCGTCATGCACGAACGCCTGGTAAAGCAAATGGCACGGCGGCAGGGCTTGCTTGCCGTTACGCGCGTTTTCCTGCGGGCTCTGGGTTTCGTCCGGCAGGTATTCGACGTTCCAGCCGTGGAACAGGATGCGGCGGCTGTTGGGGTTGGTCTTGAGCGTGTGCACCATGTAGTCGATCTGGTTGATCGTGCCGCCGTCCTTGGTCGGCCAGGCGGTCCACTGCTCGCCGTAGACCGGCCCCAGGTCGCCGTCTTCGGTGGCCCACTCATCCCAAATCTTCACGCCATTTTCGTTGAGCCACTTGATGTTGGTGTTGCCGCTCAACATCCAGATCAGTTCGTTGGCGATGCTTTTGAAGTGCAGCTTCTTGGTGGTCAGCAGCGGGAAGCCGTCGGCCAGGTTATGCCGATACTGACGCGCAAACACAGCCTTGGTGCCGGTGCCCGTGCGGTCGCCCTTGGTCAGGCCATTGGTCACGACGTCCTGCAGCAGTTCGAGATATTGCTTCATGTTTTTACCCGTATCGTTGAAGCCAAGACCTCCTGGTCTTGGCATTCGAATTTAAAGCGCGGCGTTCTTCAGCGGCTGCGGGCGATTGTACGCCCACCACAGCATGCCCAGGCCCGCCAGGATCATCGGCAGGCTAAGCACCTGACCCATGGTCAGCCAGCCCCACGCCAGGTAGCCCAACTGCGCATCCGGTACCCGTACGAATTCGACGATAAAGCGGAAAATCCCGTAGAACAGCGCGAACATGCCCGAGACGGCCATGGTTGGGCGTGGCTTGCGCGAGAAGATATAGAGAATAAGGAACAGCGCCACACCTTCCAACGCGAACTGGTAAAGCTGCGACGGGTGGCGCGGCAGTTGTGCCGGGTCGCTGAA
This sequence comes from Pseudomonas sp. NBRC 111138, assembly GCF_001320835.1. NCBI lineage: Bacteria > Pseudomonadati > Pseudomonadota > Gammaproteobacteria > Pseudomonadales > Pseudomonadaceae > Pseudomonas > Pseudomonas sp. NBRC 111138. The sequence continues at coordinate 44,379 of NZ_BCBO01000004.1, forward strand.
CGGCGGGAACACCATGGCCCACGGCACGTCGGTCGGCTTGCCCCACAGCTCGGCGTTGATAAAGTTACCAATGCGCCCGGCGCCCAGGCCGATCGGCACGAAGGGTGCGACGAAGTCCATCAGTTGGAAGAACGACTTGCCATTGCGCCGACCAAACCACCAGGCGGCGATCATCACGCCGATAAACCCACCGTGGAACGCCATACCGCCCTTCCACACTTCGAAGATCAGGGTCGGGTTGGCGAGATACGCAGACAGGTCGTAGAACAGCACATACCCCAGGCGCCCGCCGACGATCACGCCCATCGACATCCAGAATACCATGTCGGAGAGCTTCTCCTTGGTCCAGGTCGGGTCGAAACGGTTCAGGCGCCGGGAAGCCAGCAGCCAGGCACCGCCGATGCCGATCAGGTACATCAACCCGTACCAATGGATTTTCAGCGGACCGATGGCCAGGGCCACCGGGTCGATCTGCGGGTAAGGCAGCATTGCGACTCCTCGTTAAAACATTTAGTCATGACGCACCGGACCATGCCGATGTGCGATTAAGCCTGCGTTACAGCTGCGAGATCAAATTAAGAAGTTCACATACACACCAAACAGCCCGGCATGTTAACGGATCAGAGGTGCGCGGCCCAACTTCGAGACGATGGAACACCGGCGCGTCTGTGGGTAGAGTGGCAAAAACACAAAAGGGGTCACCCGATGTGCCTGATTGTTTTCGCCTGGCGACCGGGCCATGCCCAACCGCTGATCGTTGCGGCCAACCGCGATGAGTTCTACGCCCGCCCCAGCCTGCCGCTGGCCCAGTGGGCGGATGCGCCCCAGGTCTATGCCGGTCGCGATCAGGAGGCCGGGGGCATCTGGCTGGGGATGAACGCGGATGGGCGCTTTGCCGCCTTGACCAACATCCGCGACCCGCACCAGCCACCGGCACGCAAGTCTCGCGGCGAACTTGTTGCGCGGTTTCTCAGCGGTTCGCTGCCGATCGACGATTATTTGGCCGATGTAAATGGCCGCTCGATTGAATATGCCGGGTTCAACCTGCTGGTGGGCACGCGGGATGAGCTGTGGCACTACAACGCCAATGATACCGAGCCGACGCGGTTGAAGGCGGGGGTGTACGGGTTATCCAATGCCGGCCTGAATACGCCATGGCCGAAGCTGGTGAAGGCCAAAGCAGCGTTCAGCGCCGTGCTGGAAAACCCCGAGCCTGAGGCACTGCTGGGAATTCTCAGCGACCCGCAGACTACCCCGTTTGCTGAGTTGCCGGACACCGGCGTAGGCCTGGCGACCGAAAGCCTGCTGTCGAGCGTGTTTATCGCCAGCCCCAGTTATGGGACACGGGCGAGCACGGCGCTGATCGTGAATGCCGATGGGACGCGGCGGATGCTGGAGCGCAGCTTTGGCCCGCACGGGGGGCGGCTGGGTGAGGTGGACCTGATGTTTTAGCGCTGCTTGGACCACCGCTATCGCAGGCAAGCCAGCTCCCACAGGGGAATGCATTCCACAGGTGGGAGCTGGCTTGCCTGCGATGAAGGCGCTTCGGTCTAGAGGGTTTTGATCGTTCCCACGCTCTGCGTGGGAACGCCTCTTGTGACGCTCTGCGTCACGCTCTAAAAGCCGACGCGGAGCGTCCAGGGCTGCATTCCCACGCAGAGCGCGGGAACGATCTGCTAGAAGCTCGCTCCTACAGGGTTTTGGCCGAGGCCGGGTTGATCATCCGGGTCAACCCCAGGTTTTTCAACGCCAATTGCAGCGAGCTGTGGATAACTTGCGGGTTGTCGATGGTCATCAACTCGGCGAGCAAATCCTTGGCCCTGCTCAATTCCACCTGGCGCAGCATCCACTTCACTTTCGGCAAGTTGGTGGCGTTCATCGACAGGCTGTCAAAGCCCATCGCCATCAACAGCACCGCCGCCGCCGGGTCACCGGCCATTTCGCCGCAGATACTCACCGGCTTGCCTTCGGCATGGGCGTCGCGCACTACGTGTTGCAGCGCTTGCAGCACCGCCGGGTGCAGGTAGTCGTAGAGGTCGGCCACCCGTGGGTTGTTACGGTCCACGGCCAGCAGGTACTGGGTCAGGTCGTTGGAGCCTACCGACAGGAAGTCCACCTGCCGCGCCAGTTCCTTGGCCTGGTACACCGCCGCAGGGATTTCGATCATCACGCCAATCGGCGGCATCGGCACATCGGCGCCTTCGTCGCGCACTTCGCCCCAGGCGCGGTGGATCAGGTGCAGGGCTTCTTCCAGTTCATGGGTGCCGGAGATCATCGGCAGCAGGATACGCAGGTTGTTCAAGCCCTCGCTGGCCTTGAGCATGGCGCGGGTCTGGACGAGGAAGATTTCGGGATGGTCGAGGGTAACGCGGATGCCACGCCAGCCAAGGAAGGGGTTGTCTTCCTTGATCGGGAAATAGGACAGTGACTTGTCGCCGCCAATATCCAGGCTGCGCATCGTCACCGGTAACGGGTGGAAGGCTTGCAATTGCTCGCGATAAATCGCCAGCTGCTCCTTCTCGCTCGGGAAACGCTGGTTGATCATGAACGGCACTTCGGTGCGGTACAGACCCACCCCTTCGGCGCCGCGTTGTTGCGCACGAGCTACATCCGCCAGCAGGCCGGTGTTGACCAGCAGCGGTACGCGGTGGCCGTCGGGGGTGACACACGGCAGCTCGCGCAGCGAATCCAGGCCCTGGGCCAGTTGCTTCTCTTCTTCCACCACCTCGGCGTATTGCTTGCGCAGCACGTCGCTGGGGTTGGTGAACACCTCGCCGCGATGCCCGTCGACGATCATGTCGATGCCATCGACCTTGGAGTACGGCAGGTCCACCAGGCCCATCACCGTCGGGATACCCATGGCCCGGGCCAGGATCGCCACGTGGGAGTTACCCGAACCCAATACCGAGACCAGGCCTACCAGCTTGCCTTCAGGCACTTCGCCAAGCTGGGTGGCGGTCAATTCTTCACTGACCAGGATGGTGTTATCGGGGAAGACCATGTTGGTGCTGCGGTCTTCCTGCAGGTACGCCAACAGACGGCGCCCCAGGTCGCGCACATCCGATGCCCGCTCGCGCAGGTAGGCGTCGTCCATCATTTCGAAACGGTTGACGTGATCGGTGACCACCTGGCGCAACGCGCCCTGGGCCCACTGGCCGGTCTTGATCACGGTCTTGACTTCGTTACCCAGGGACGCGTCGTCGAGCATCATCTGGTACACGTCGAACAGCGCACGCTCTTCGGGACGCAACTGGGTGGCCAGCTTGGTCGACAGGTTGCGCATGTCGGCGCGCACGCCTTCGAGGGCGGTCTTGAACAGTTTGATCTCGGCGTCGATGTCACTGACGCTCTTGTCCGGCACCACATCGAGGTCGGCTGGCGGCAGCATGACCACCGCGGTACCCACCGCGGCGCCTGGCGAACCCGGTACGCCGACGAACTTGGCTTCCTGGATACCCTTGCCCTGGCGCCCCAGGCCGCGAATCGAGCCGGTCGCTTCGGCGTGGGCGATAACCCCGGCCAGTTGCGCGCTCATGGTCACCAGGAAGGCTTCTTCGCCTTCGTCGAACTGGCGACGCTCTTTTTGCTGGATGACCAACACGCCGACAACACGGCGGTGGTGAATGATCGGTGCGCCAAGGAACGAGGCGTAGCGCTCTTCACCGGTTTCGGCAAAGTAGCGATAACGCGGGTGATCGGCCGCGTTCTCGAGGTTCAGGGGTTCTTCACGCGTCCCCACCAGGCCCACCAGACCTTCATTGGGCGCCATGCTGACCTTGCCGATGGAGCGCTTGTTCAAGCCCTCCGTGGCCATCAGCACAAAACGGTTGGTCTCGGGGTCCAGCAGGTAAACCGAGCAGACCTGGCTGCCCATGGCTTCCTTGACGCGCAACACAATAATCCCCAACGCCGCCTTGAGATCCTTGGCGGAGTTAACTTCCTGGACGATCTTGCGCAGCGTATTGAGCATGGCTCGGGGTCGAACTCCGTCGTCAGTCGCGCGCTAAAAGGCGCGGGGCAAGCTCTTTGAGAGCGCGACGATAAACCTCGCGCTTGAATGTCACCACCTGGCCCAACGGATACCAATAGCTGACCCAGCGCCAGCCATCGAACTCCGGTTTACCGGTCAAATCCATCCGCACCCGCTGCTCGTTGGAGATCAGGCGCAAAAGAAACCATTTCTGCTTCTGGCCGATGCACAGCGGTTGGCTGTGGGTACGCACCAGGCGTTGCGGCAAACGATAGCGCAACCAGCCACGGGTACAGGCCAGAATTTGTACATCTTCGCGCTCAAGGCCGACTTCTTCGTTCAACTCACGGTACAAGGCGTCTTCAGGGGTTTCGTCGGGGTTGATTCCACCTTGAGGAAACTGCCAGGCATCTTGGTTGATTCGGCGAGCCCATAGCACCTGTCCGGCATCATTCGTCAGAATAATGCCGACATTAGGACGGAAACCATCGGGGTCGATCACGGCAACAACCTCGCAAACGCATGTCGCCGCATTGTTCCACAAAGGTTGTTCCAGCGGCAACGAGGCTTCTTACCTTATGTGCACTCTTGTGAAAAGACCGTATTCTGGACGCCTTTTTACAGACTTTTCAGCGAGTAACTGCAATGCGCCTGGCTTTATTCGACTTGGACAATACCCTTCTGGGCGGTGACAGCGATCACGCCTGGGGCGATTACCTGTGTGAACGCGGAATTCTCGACGCGGTAGCCTACAAGGCCCGCAACGACGAGTTCTACCAGGACTACCTGGCCGGCCGGCTGGATAACGCCGCCTACTTGAACTTCTGCCTGGAAATCCTCGGCCGCACCGAGATGGCCCAGCTGGACGCGTGGCACAACGACTACATGCGCGACTGCATCGAGCCCATCATGCTCCCGAAGGCCGTTGAACTGCTGGCCAGGCACCGCGCCGCCGGTGACAAGCTGGTGATCATCACCGCCACCAACCGCTTCGTCACCGCGCCGATTGCCGCCCGCCTGGGCGTCGAGACCCTGATCGCCACCGAATGCGAAATGGTGGATGGCCGCTATACCGGGCGCAGTACCGATGTGCCGTGCTTTCGCGAGGGCAAGGTGACGCGTTTGAACCGCTGGTTGGAAGAAACCGGGCATAGCCTGGAAGACAGCTACTTCTACAGCGATTCGATGAATGATTTGCCGTTGCTGGAGCAGGTAACGCACCCGGTGGCAGTGGATCCGGATCCGAATCTTCGTGCTGAAGCCCAGAAACGGGGTTGGCCGGTGATTACGCTGCGCAGCTGACAACGCTATCGCAGGCAAGCCAGCTCCCACATTTTGACCCTGTTCTCATGTTGGAATCCGGTCAAGTGTGGGAGCTGGCTTGCCTGCGATGAAGGCGACGCGGTTTCAAACAGGCTTGGCGCCCATGAGCCCTGCAATCGCCACAAACCCCACCAGGCTGACCACCGCCAGCACCAGGGTGAAATTCAGGCTCCCGCCCTCGCCCTTGCGCAGCCGATTGAGCCGCGCCACCAGCCAGAACCAGGCCAGCGCCGCCACGGTGTAGAGGATGCTGGAGCCCAAGATCCAGGTTTGCCCCAATGGCCAGCCGAGCAGGTGCACCAGCCACCAGCCGGTGAAGGGCATGCTCACCAGGCAAATCCCCATCAGCAGCCATATAAATGCCCAGGGGCGCTGCACGGTCGCGGCCGGGCCGGCGCTGCGTTTACGCCACGCCAATACGGCCAGGCCGAGGCCGCTGAGCAGCAGCAATACGGTGGCGGTGATGTGGATCACCTTGAGGGTAGTCAGCGTTTCCATGGTCTCTATTCCTTATAGGCCGCTCAGTCAGCGTAGTCGCTCAACCGAGGAACAGCTGGTAAGCCGGGTTTTCGCTTTCATCCCAGTACGGGTAACCGATTTGCGCCAGCGCGGCAGGCACCAGGTGGCGCTCGTCCGCAGGTACTTGCAAGCCCGCCACCACTCGGCCGTCAGCCGCGCCGTGGTTGCGGTAGTGGAACATCGAGATGTTCCAGCGCCCGCCGAGCTTGTGGAGAAAGTTGAACAACGCCCCCGGCCGCTCCGGAAACTCGAAACGAAACACCAACTCGTCGCTGACTTTGGCCGCATGCCCACCGACCATATGGCGGATGTGCAACTTGGCCAGTTCGTTCTCGGTAAGGTCCAGCACCGGGAAACCCTGGCTGGTCAAACTGGCCACCAAGGCGCTGCGCGGGTCGTTTTCCGGGTGGGTCTGCACACCGACGAAAATGTGCGCTTCGCTGCCGGAGTGGTAGCGGTAATTGAATTCGGTGATCTGGCGCTTGCCCACCGCCTCGCAGAAGGCCTTGAAGCTGCCCGGCCGCTCGGGGATGGTCACGGCGATAATGGCCTCACGACCTTCACCGAGTTCGGCGCGCTCGGCCACATGGCGCAAACGGTCGAAGTTGACGTTGGCGCCCGAGTCGATGGCGACAAAGGTCTGGCCGCTGACACCGCGGGTCTCGACGTACTTTTTGATCCCGGCCACGCCCAGCGCACCCGCCGGCTCGGTGATGGAGCGGGTGTCGTCGTAGATGTCCTTGATCGCCGCACAGATTTCATCGGTGCTGACGGTGATCACTTCATCCACATAGTCCTTGCAGATGTCGAAGGTGTGCTGGCCGATCTGCGCCACTGCCACGCCGTCGGCAAAGAGGCCGACGGTCGGCAATACCACGCGCTCGCCCGCCGCCATGGCGGCTTGCAGGCAGTTGGAGTCGTCCGGCTCCACGCCGATGATCTTGATCTCCGGGCGCAGGTATTTCACGTACGCCGCAATCCCGGCGATCAGACCGCCGCCGCCCACCGGTACGAAAATCGCGTCCAGCGGCCCTGGGTGCTGGCGCAGGATTTCCATCGCCACGGTGCCCTGCCCGGCAATGGTGTGCGGATCATCGTAGGGGTGGATGTAGACGTAGCCTTTTTCGTCGACCAGCTTGAGCGAGTAGGCCAGGGCTTCCGGGAAGGAATCACCGTGCAGCACCACTTTGCCGCCACGGGAGCGCACGCCTTCGACCTTGATCTCCGGGGTGGTCTTGGGCATCACGATGGTGGCTTTCACCCCCAGCACCTTGGCCGCCAGGGCCAGGCCCTGGGCATGGTTGCCGGCCGACGCGGTGACGACGCCGCGCGCACGTTCTTCGGCACTGAGCTGGGTCAGCTTGTTGTAGGCGCCGCGAATCTTGAACGAGAACACCGGCTGCAAGTCTTCGCGCTTGAGCCAAATCTTGTTACCCAGCCGCTCGGAGAGCTGGCGGGCAGTCTGCAAGGGGGTTTCCACGGCGATGTCGTAAACACGCGAGGTGAGGATTTTTTTGACGTAGTGTTCAAGCATCGGCAGGCATCTACTTCACGGGTTGGGCAGGGCCAAGGAGTCTAACCCAGCGTTTGGCCGGGCGACCACACGAATCCCGAGGTTTTGTTGGGTTATACTCGCCGCCCTCGTTAATTCCCCGCCCGTTCCGGAGCCCGCATGACCCAGGATCAACTCAAACAGGCAGTGGCCCAGGCCGCTGTCGATTTAATCCTTCCTAAGCTCGACGACAAGAGCATCGTCGGCGTCGGCACCGGTTCCACCGCCAACTGCTTTATCGACGCACTGGCCCAGCACAAGGGCGCGTTCGACGGCGCCGTGGCCAGTTCCGAAGCCACCGCCGCCCGCCTCAAGGGTCATGGCATTCCGGTGTACGAGCTCAACACCGTGAGCGACCTGGAGTTCTACGTCGACGGCGCCGATGAAAGCGACGAGCACCTGAACCTGATCAAAGGCGGCGGCGCGGCCCTGACCCGCGAGAAGATTGTCGCGGCCGTGGCCAAGACCTTCATTTGCATCGCCGACGCAAGCAAGCTGGTTCCCGTGCTGGGCACGTTCCCACTGCCGGTGGAAGTCATCCCCATGGCCCGCAGCCACGTGGCCCGCGAGCTGGTGAAACTGGGCGGCGACCCGGTGTACCGCGAAGGTGTGTTGACCGACAACGGCAACATCATCCTCGACGTGTTCAATATGCAGATCACCAACCCGGTGGAGCTTGAGACGCAGATCAACGCCATTGTGGGCGTGGTCACCAACGGCCTGTTCGCAGCGCGCCCGGCGGATGTATTGCTGCTGGGCACCCCGGAAGGCGTGAAAACCCTCAAGGCCTGACCCTGTGGGAGCCGGGCTTGCCCGCGATGCAGACGACTCGGTGTATCAATGGATACCGAGGCGATGCCATCGCAGGCAAGCCAGCTCCCACATGTGTTAGCGCTCGACTCTAGAGCGATGTAACAAAAACGCTACTTTTCGCAGCACTCCTTGCCAAAACCGTGCGCTCTGTCACGGCATCCCCTGCCACGCCTGGTATCCAATCCGTTACAAATTACAGCCACGCGACCCACGCGTTTAACAATGCGCCAATTCGCAGCCGCCCATGGAATGAGGCGCGCATTGTGCAAAGGGTCTGGGCTTGCACATTCCCATCACCTCAAGGAAGACCTTGTGATAAAGCCTCTAGCCCTCGCCATCAGCGTTGCCGGTGCCCTGCTGTCCACGCATACCCAGGCCTACGATTACGGCCAGCACGCCAACACCACCCTGGAAAAACTGATCAACGACTACCCTGGCCGATATCGAGGCACGGCAAATTTTGCCGGGGCAGCCGACTGGATGCAGAGCCAGATGGGCACGGCCTATAACTTCAGCCGCCAGGACTTCACCTGGAACAACGGCAGCCGGGCTTCGCAAAACGTGGTGGCCTCTGCCGCTGGTACCAAGGCCCAGTACGTGGTGATTGGCGCGCACTTCGACACTTACTTCGGCCGCCCGACCCTGCAAGGCCTGGATGACAACGGTTCCGGCGCCAGCGTGTTGACCGAGGTGGCGAAGAACCTCGGCGGCCTGTCACTGGAAAATGGCCTGCAAATCGTTGGCTTCGGCGCCGAAGAAGAAGGCCTGCGCGGCTCCCGTGCCTTTGTCGACTCACTCAGCGCCAGCGAGCGCGCCAACATGCTCGCGATGATCAACCTCGACAGCCTGATCACCGGCGACATGATGTACGCCCACGCCGGCCAGAACAGCACCGCCAACCCGGCCTTGGCCTCCTTGCGCGAGCACACCTTCCAGATCGCCAGGGAATTGAACATCCCCTTGTTCAGCAACCCCGGCCTCGACCCGCAGTACCCAAAGGGCACCGGCTGCTGCAGCGATGGTGAAGCGTTCGAACCGCTGAATATCCCGATCCTTTATATAGAGGCCACCAACTGGGAACTGGGCGACCTGGACGGCTACACCCAGACCGACAACCCGAAAATCCCCGGCGGCTCGACCTGGCACGACCCGAACGAAGACAACAAAGCCGTGCTGACCGATGCGTTCGGCCAGGCGCGCATTGACCAGCGCCTGCGTGACTATTCACGCCTGCTCAGCCGCCTGGTGTTGGAACTGACCAACGCCGACCTGATGGCCTCGACCGCTTCTGGCGGTGCCGTTGCGCGCAATATGCAAGACAACCTGCAGCGCCAGCATCAGGCCCTGGTGCGCCTGCATGATCGCCGCTGGCTGACCCTGCAAGCGGCCAGCCGCGAGGTCGCAAGCTTTGATGGCGAGATCGGTGTGGATGGCGAATACAACCCGGACAGCGGCTTCGACACGGCCCCCAACCCCGAAGCCCGGCGCGTGGGTCTGCATGCCCTCGGTGACTACCAACTGACTTCAAGCCTGAATATCGGCGCCAGCCTCAGCTACCTCAATGGGCGCGACAAACTGGAGCATCACGGCAAGCTCGACAGCGACACCTGGCAGGCAGCCGTCTATGCGCTGCTCAACGATGGCGGGCCAAGCTGGCTGGCCGGTGACCTGAGCGTGGGCCACACGCGCTTCGACTCCAAGCGCAACCTGGTCATCCAGGCCAATGGCGGGCCGATCCTGCTCAACCAGCAACTGACGGGCGATACTGATGCCCTGGCGCTGGGCGCAAGGTTGCTGGGTGGCTATGACTTTGAGTTTGGCGCGATCAAGAGCGGGCCGTTCGCCGGCCTGGACTACAGCCATTACCGCATCGACAAGTTCCACGAAAAGCAGAACCTGCGCACGGCCCTGGAGTACGAAGAGCAGTCTTTCGACTCCCTGGAAGCCAGCCTCGGCTGGCGCGTGCGCGGCGCTGTTGCCCTGCCCTATGGCCTGAACCTGATGCCCTACGGCGACATCGCCTGGGTCAAGGAATTGGCCGACGGCCGCCTGGACGACCTGCAACTCACCGCACGCGCCGATGGCCAGGCCCGCACCGCCAGGCTGGGCTCAGTGGATAAGAGCTTCGCTCGCGCACAACTCGGCAGCCAACTGGTGATCACCCCACAGTTGGGCGTGTTTGCCGAGGTCAATGGCCGCCTAGGGCATGCTGAAGGCAGCCAGACCGGTTATTCGCTGGGCGTGCAATGGATGTTCTGATCAGGGTTTCTTGAACACGTAAAACAGGTTGGGCTCGCTGACCATGTACAGCGTGCCGTCGTCATCCATGGCGATCCCTTCGGCCTGGGGCACGCGCTTGCTCAGCCCATGGCGCCCTTTAAGCAACGACAGACTGCTTAGAGGGCGACCATCAATATCCAGCTCCAAGACCAGGAACGACTCATCCGACAGCGCCAACAGATGGCCACTGCGCTCGTCGTATTGCAGGCTCGACAGGTCGCGCACAAACAGCCCGGCATCGCGCTTGGGGTTGTTGATCACATGTACCGAATAGGTTTTTTCCGGCTTGAAATGGGGAAACCCGTGCACCTCGTAGATCAGCATGGGGTCGCGTTCCTTGGCCACGAACAAGCGCTTGCCCACCGAGTCGTAGGCCAACCCTTCAAAGCCCTTGTTGCCGCCAACGTGCACGCCCAGGGTCATTTGCTCCGCATCGGCGGCGTCGAGGAACTTGGTGTCATCGTCCACATGCACTTTGATCAAGCGCTGCTGGCGCTCATCGCTGATGACGTAGATGTTGTCGCTGATAAATTCCACCGCTTCGGCATCGCCAAAGCCCACCAGCGGAATGCGCCGCAGGATCTTGCCCTCCAGCGACAACTCGACCAGTTCGGCGTTTTTATTGGTGACGGTAAACAGGCTTTTGCGCACGGGGTCGTAGGTCAGGGCCGAGACATCGTCGTCGAGCCCTTCGATCACCTGGCCTTCGAGGGTGACACGGTAGTCCGCCAGGCCAATGGCGCGCTCATCCGCAGGCTGGTACCACACCTGCCAGTTGAACCAGGCGCGTTCGAACAGGCGGAACTGCTGTGCCACCAGCCCGGCAGCGACCAAGGCGAGCAACAGCAGGATAAAAACAGCAGGTTTGGGGCGGGCAAGTCGACGCATCGGGGCGGGCTCAGAGAAAAAACTGGCGAATAGATATCAAGGTCACCTGAATTTAAACTTAAACGCACCGGACTGCCTGGCGAATGCCGTTTATAAAGAAAACTCTGACGTAATTCGTCAGTTATTTCTGCTTTTCAAAGCGATAGAACAGGTTTGGCTCACTGACCATGTACAGGTTGCCGCTCTCGTCCATGGTCACGCCTTCGGCACGTGGGATCGTGTCTTTCAGGCCATTGAAGCCGCCAAGCAAGGTCATGAAGCTGACTTGCTCGCCCGTTTCATCCAGTTCCAGCAGCAGGTGGGAATCGGCCGACAGCACCAGCAAATGCCCGGTACGTGGGTCGATGGACAGGGCCGACAGGTTGCGCACATCCAGTTCGGTGCTGGCCAGTTTTTGCTTGTCGCCGGTCAGCGTATTGCCATCGCTTTTCCAGGTAAACAAGGCCGGCGGACGCTCTTCGCCCAGCACCAGCTGCTGGTTGCGCTTGTCCCATGTGACGGCTTCAAAGGCTTTGTTCTGATCTTTGGACGGGCCCAGGTCATGGCTGGGGAAATCGGCCTTGTTCAGCGCCGTAGTGCCGGCGTCGACCTTGACCACGGTCAGGCTGTGATCGCGTTCATCGACCACCGCCATCAAGCCGTTTTCCATCACCGCCACGCCTTCCGGATTGTTCCAACCGTTGAGCGGCATTTTGCGCAA
>NZ_BCBO01000005.1:0-57416 GCF_001320835.1 Pseudomonas sp. NBRC 111138
CTTGCAGGCTCAACTCGACCAGGAAGGGGTTCTTGCCCATCACCGAAAACAGGGTTTTGGTCTGAGGATTGTAGGACAGGTCCGAAGCCTCATCCTTCTCCATACCGGGCAGCAACTTGGCGTCGATCACCGCGTGATAGTCGGGCAGCCACACACTCTCCCGGCGCTCAGCCGAACTCTCGAAACGCTCCAGCACCCACAGCAGACCGCGATCGTCCCAGTGCATGGCCCAGGCCACGCCATACAAAATGGCACCGGCCAAGAACACCCAGGAATACCAGCGCATGGACAAGCGGGAGCGGAGCGAGGTTTTCGAAGTGGGCAGAGGCACGACCATTGAGCGCTTTTCCGGAAAGTCAGCTTTAGGGGATAGCACAGGATTCAAGGACCCGCGCGCAAGAGCAGGGAATTATCCGGATGGCGTGTGAAAAAAATGCAAAACGCCGGATCCTGCAGATGTACACAAACAACTGTGGGAGCGGGCTTGCCCGCGATTGAGGGTGTTCAGTCAACTATTCAGTGACTGTCACACTGCCATCGCGGGTAAGCCCGCTCCCACAGTTTAATTGCAGTTTGGCAGTGATTTAGCGCACAACGCTTTCGAAGCGATTGACACCCGCCAGCTCCAACACCACTTCATCCCCCACATTCAACGGGCCAACGCCCGCCGGGGTGCCGGTCAGGATCACGTCGCCCGCCTGCAGGGAGAAGCAACCCGCCATGTACTGAATCATCGGCACAATCGGGTTGAGCATCTGCGCGCTGTTGCCGTCCTGGCGCACTTCGCCGTTGATGCTCAGGCGAATGCCGATATCGGTCACGTCTGCAAAGGTACTGCTGACCACGAAGGGGGCAATCACCGCCGCGCCATCGAACGACTTGGCGATTTCCCACGGCAAGCCCTTGGCTTTGAGCTCGGCCTGCTTGTCGCGCAGGGTCAGGTCCAGGGCCGGAGCGAAGCCGGAGATGGCGTCCAGCACTTCTTCCCGGCTCGGTTTGGCGGACAAAGGCTTGCCGATCAATACGGCGATTTCCGCTTCGTAGTGCACCGAACCACGCTCGGTCGGAATGGCAAAACCGCCTTCCAACGGCACCACGCAGCTGCCCGGCTTGATGAACAGCAGTGGCTCGGTAGGCACCGGGTTGTCCAGTTCCTTGGCGTGTTCGGCGTAGTTACGCCCGATGCACACCACTTTACCCACCGGGAAGTGGATGTTGGTGCCGTCGACATACTTGTGCTGGTAGCTCATGGAACGACTCCTTCAGGTGCGATTAAACAGCGAAGATCTTGCCGGGGTTCATGATCCCGTTAGGGTCGAACACGGCTTTGACGGCCTTCATGTATTCGATTTCAACCGGTGAACGGCTGTAGGTCAGGTAATCGCGCTTGGTCATGCCCACGCCGTGCTCGGCGGAGATCGAGCCGTTGTACTTGGCGACGGTCTCGAATACCCACTTGTTAACGGTGGCGCACTTGGCAAAGAACTCGTCTTTGCTCAGGTTTTCCGGCTTGAGGATGTTCAGGTGCAGGTTGCCGTCACCGATATGGCCGAACCAGACGATTTCGAAGTCCGGGTAGTGTTCACCGACGATCGCGTCAATTTCGCTCAGGAACGCCGGCACTTTCGACACGGTCACCGAGATGTCGTTCTTGTACGGCGTCCAGTGGGAAATGGTTTCGGAGATGTACTCGCGCAGTTTCCACAGGTTGTGCAGTTGGGTTTCGCTCTGGCTCATCACGCCATCCAGCACCCAGCCCTGCTCCACGCAATGTTCGAAAGTTTCCAGAGCGTGGTTGGCGACTTCTTCGGTGGTGGCTTCAAATTCCAGCAACGCGTAGAACGGGCACTCGGTTTCGAACGGCGCCGGCACGTCGCCACGGCCAAGGACTTTGGCCAGGGCCTTGTCGGAGAAGAATTCGAAGGCGGTCAGGTCCAGCTTGCTCTGGAAAGCGTGCAGCACCGGCATGATCGAGTCGAAATCAGTCGTGCCGAGCACCATTGCCGTGAGGTTCTTTGGCGCACGGTCCAGGCGCATGGTGGCTTCGACCACAAAGCCCAGGGTGCCCTCGGCGCCGATAAACAGCTGGCGCATGTCGTAGCCGGTGGCGTTTTTGATCAGGTCGCGGTTCAGCTCCAGCACATCGCCTTTGCCGGTGACGACCTTCATGCCGGCCACCCAGTTGCGGGTCATACCGTAGCGAATTACCTTGATCCCGCCGGCATTGGTGCCGATATTGCCGCCAATCTGACTGGAACCGGACGAGGCGAAGTCCACCGGATAATACAGGCCGTTTTCTTCAGCGACGTTCTGCAGTTGCTTGGTGACCACACCCGGCTGGCACACGGCGGTGCGGTCGGTGAGGTTCACGTCGAGGATCTGGTTCATATAGTCGAACGACACCACCACTTCACCATTGGCGGCAACGGCAGCGGCCGACAGACCGGTGCGCCCGCCCGATGGCACCAGCGCCACCTTGTGCTCATTGGCCCACCGCACGATGGCCTGCACCTGCTCGGTGGTCTTGGGGAACACGATGGCGCTAGGTGCGGGAGCGAAGTGCTTGGTCCAATCCTTGCCGTAAGCCTCCAGGGAGTCGGCGTCGGTCAGCACTTTGCCGGGCTCAACCAGGGTCTTTAGCTCATCAATCAGGGCAGGATGGGTCATCGACAGAACTCTCGAACAATTCATGGTCATCCTGAGAACGCTTCACGTCGCAGGAATAGGTGTTTAGCGGGGTGCGTATGCTAGCATACCGCCCCCGCAGGACAGACCCAAAGGGCGTTTCTGCGGTGACGGCTTTCCTGCCGTCCGGGTCAGCTTGCGCTGCTCGACTCCCTGCCAATTTTCTCCGGGATACAGGTTTACGCAGATGAGCAAGACTTCTCTCGATAAGAGCAAGATCAAGTTCCTTCTTCTGGAAGGCGTCCACCCATCGGCTGTCGACGTTCTGAAAGCCGCCGGGTACACCAGCATTGAGTACATCACCAGTTCTCTGCCGGAAGCCCAGCTCAAGGAAAAGATCGCCGACGCGCACTTTATCGGCATTCGCTCCCGCACTCAGCTGACCGAAGAGATCTTCGACCACGCCAAGAAACTCGTGGCTGTCGGCTGTTTCTGCATCGGCACCAACCAGGTCGACCTCAATGCAGCGCGCGAGCGCGGCATCGCGGTGTTCAATGCACCGTACTCCAACACCCGTTCCGTAGCGGAGCTGGTGCTGGCCGAGGCCATCCTGCTGCTGCGCGGTATCCCTGAGAAGAACGCTTCCTGCCACCGTGGCGGCTGGATCAAGAGCGCGGCCAACTCCTTCGAAATCCGCGGCAAGAAGCTGGGCATCGTCGGCTACGGCTCGATCGGCACGCAACTGTCGGTGTTGGCTGAAGGCCTGGGTATGCAGGTGTTCTTCTACGACACCCTGACCAAGCTGCCATTGGGCAACGCCACCCAAGTGGCCAGCCTGACCGAGCTGCTGGGCATGTCCGACATCGTCACCCTGCACGTTCCGGAAACGGCCGAGACCCAGTGGATGATCGGTGAGAAGGAAATCCGCGCGATCAAGAAAGGCGGGATTCTGATCAACGCCGCTCGCGGCACCGTGGTCGAGCTGGATGCCCTGGCCGACGCGATCAAGGACAAGCACCTGATCGGCGCTGCCATCGACGTGTTCCCGGTGGAGCCACGCTCCAACGATGACATCTTCGAAAGCCCGCTGCGTGGCCTGGACAACGTGATCCTGACCCCGCACATCGGCGGCTCCACCGCTGAAGCCCAAGCCAACATCGGCCTGGAAGTCTCGGAAAAACTGGTCAAGTACAGCGACAACGGTACCTCGGTATCGTCGGTCAACTTCCCGGAAGTGGCCCTGCCGGCTCACCCGGGCAAGCACCGTCTGCTGCACATCCACCAGAACATCCCTGGCGTGATGATGGAGATCAACAAGGTCTTCGCGGAAAACGGCATCAACATCTCCGGTCAGTTCCTGCAGACCAACGAGAAGGTCGGCTACGTGGTGATCGACGTCGACGCCGAGTACTCGGACCTGGCGCAAGAGAAGCTGCAGCACATCAACGGCACTATTCGTAGCCGCGTGTTGTTCTAAGGCTTCAAGCGCTGGATAAAAAATGGGAGACCCGCAGGGGTCTCCCATTTTTTTGCCCGAATAACGCTTATTTGACGTTAACGGTGATCACTTTCGAGGCGACTGTGGGTTCGAACTGGCGATGCACGTTGTCGCCGGCCACCAGTTGCAGGGTGTGCTTGCCTGGCGTCAGGGTCAGCTCGGTTTCGGTCTGCGCCTTGCCGAAGTGAATCGAGGTAGGCGTGGCCGGGATCGCCTCATTGGCGTTGAGCGACTCCACCTTCTGGTCTACCAACAGGTGGTGGTGCCCGGCGTTAGGCACTTGCTTGTCGATCGGTTCCAGGTCCAGCTTCTTGACGCCGAATTTGACGGTGAAGGTTTTATCAACGGTGGCGCCATCTTTCGGCGAGACGATGAACACATCGGCACCTTCAGGCGCAGGCGTACGAGGAAGGTCTGCGGCACTGGCCAACATCGAGGTACCCAGCAAAAGGCTGGCAATCGTTGCACGGGACAAAAGGGCTTTCATTCGCTTCTCCAGTTTTTCTGTGAAATCTGTAGGGTTATGACAACTTCGCGATAAATTGCGGTCCAAGGCACCCGACACCATAACAAAACGTTGCTGAGCGGCGCCTCGCCTGTACGAATTCTTTAGGAGTGACCATGCGCTTTTCGCCTGGCCTGTTGCTGTTGCTTCCTCTTCTGAGCCCCTTGGCTCATGCCGAACTGATTGACGACGTCAACGATCGCGGTGAACTGCGCATAGCCCTGGAAGCCAATACCCCGACGTACAATTTCAAAGAGGGCGACAAACTCGCCGGCTTTGAAGTGGAGCTGGGTGAACTGCTGGCCAAGGAAATGGAGGTGCGCTCCTCGTTTATCACCACCGATAACGCGGACCTGCTTTCCGGTGTGGAAACCGGCAAGTACGACGTGGCCATTAACCATATGGCTATGACTGCCGAGCTTGAGGATCGTTTCGATTTCAGTGAGCCTTATCACCAGAAGCCGGCATTGGCGATCCCGTTCCAGAAGGGCAA
This sequence comes from Pseudomonas sp. NBRC 111138, assembly GCF_001320835.1. NCBI lineage: Bacteria > Pseudomonadati > Pseudomonadota > Gammaproteobacteria > Pseudomonadales > Pseudomonadaceae > Pseudomonas > Pseudomonas sp. NBRC 111138. The sequence continues at coordinate 5,122 of NZ_BCBO01000005.1, forward strand.
CCCGGCGTTCAAGACCAGTTTGAACGGGGCGTTGAAGCGGGTTAAGGACGATGGCCGGTTGAAGGCGCTGTCGCAGAAATGGCTCAAGGCGCAATAAATGTGGGAGCTGGCTTGCCTGCTCCCACATTTGATCTGTTTAAGCTTCTTAAAGCTGCGTGAGGGCAATCGTCGCCTCTGGCAACTGCAACTCACTGAACACCTGCACACCATGGCGTTTGAGCAGCGCAGCCGTGACGCCTTCGCCACTGACCTTCACCCCGCTGAAGGTGCCGTCATAGGTCAACAGATTGCCGCAGGATGGGCTGTTGGCCTTGAGAATGGCGATGCGGATGTGATGCCGTTGCACCAGCGCCAAGGCCTGGCGGGCACCGTCGAGAAAGGCGCTGGTGAAGTCTTCGCCCTCGGCCGTCAGCACCTGGGCGCGGCCTTCCCACACGTCGATGCCCTGCCCGCCTGGGATTTCGGCCGAGGGCCGCGGTGTGGGCAAGCCGCCCGCCACTTCCGGGCAGATGGCAACCACGCGACCTTCAGCTTGCCACGCCGCCAGTTGATCGAACGGGCCGCTGGCCCCGCCGTCGTAGCGCACCTTGTGCCCGAGCAGGCAGCGACTGACCAGAATCTTTTCCATGTTTAAAACGGCTCGTTGCCCCGCCGGCGAAACCAGCCCGTCAAGGACAGGCGTTCGCGCGTAGCGGGCAGGACTTCGTGAGGCACCTCGCCCGACAGGAATACCACCAGGCAGCCCCCGGTGGGCACCACGTCGTATTCGACACCGCCCTTGAGGTACATGCGCAGTTGGCCGCCATGCTCGGGCAGCCAGGCGTCGTTCAAGTAGATCACCGCCGAGACCATGCGCCGGTCATCGTCGCGAAAACGGTCTACATGTTTGAGGTAAAACGCGCCCGGCGGATACATCGCGAAGTGGCTTTCGAAATCTTCCAGGCCCAGGAACAGGCTGCGATTCATCGCCAGGCGCAGGCCGTCCATCACGCCCATGTAGGTATCGCAGATAGGCGCGTCCCCCTCCTCCAACCACTGGATATGGTCACCGCGAATGCCCTCGCGAATCTCCTGGGCCGGCCCACGACCTACTGCTGCGGGTGCCAGTTCACCTTGCGCCGCACGTTTACGGCACTCAGCCGCCAGCTCCAGGGTCAGAGCCTGGGGCAGGAAGCCATTTTGCTGCGACCAGCCTTTTTCGGCCAAGTCGTCGACGATGCGTTGCAGCAGCGGGTGTTCGAGGGGTATTTGCATGGCGCGCATAGTATCCATACGCCTGAAAATCCGACAGCGCCGTTGAGCGTCTGAATACACTTTAGTCAGGTGACTGATAGGACTTCTCGACAAATCCTACGCCCGACACGGACAATAGTGGCCGACTGACAGGAGTCCTTATGCGTCGTTTGTTTTTTTCTGTGTTGATGTTCTGCGTTTTGCCCGCCTGGGCAGACGGCCATGACCAGTTGTACAAGGTCGCCGGCTGGGCTGAACAACGTGCGCACTTCAATGACGCCCTCAGTGCCGCCCAGCAGCGCTACCGCAATAGCCTGCCGCCGGTGGTGTACCAGGCGCTGGTGGACAACAGCAATAAACGCTTTGCCGCCCAGGCCATGGACCAGCGTGCCGAGGCGCAATTGCGCAAGCACTTGCCCGACCCGAAACCTGCCCTGGCGTTTTTCCAATCGCCCCTGGGCCGCAAGATCGTCGCCGCCGAGTTGCTGGCCACGCGCCGCGACCAACTGGCAAAAAACGCCCAGGGTCTGCCTAAACTTGAAGCCGATGCCACCCGCAGCCTGATCATCGGCCACTTGGCCCAGGCCCTGCCCGCCCGCGAGGCCGGCGCCGAGGTCAGCCTGGCGATTGCGGGCGTGGCGGCCGACAGCTTGAGCCAGATGATCCCAGGCCTGCTCGGCGGCGGTCAGGCGCAAGGAATGTTGAATGGCCAGCGTGAGCGGTTGATGCAGCAGATCGACAAGGATTTGAACAATACCTTGCTGTATGTCTATCGGGATTTGTCCGACCCGGAGCTGGAAGAGTTCGCCACCTTTGCCGAGTCGCCGGAGGGCAAGGCGTATTACCAGGCCGCCCTTGCAGCCATTCGCGCAGGGCTTGCCGTTGGTCAAAGCACCTCAAGCCTGACACAGTAAACCCTGTCGGAGCTGGCTTGCCTGCGATTGCGATGTGTCAGTGACACCGCTATCGCAGGCAAGCCAGCTCCCACATTTGGACTGCGTTATTTCAGGTGATCCGTGAGGAAGTTAAAATATGCTTCGCGAATCTGCGGAATTTCATTGGCCAAGTGATGCCGCCCCTGCTTGAGCATCAACACCTCAGGCCGGTCGAACTTACCCCGCAACACCTGCAAATTGTGCTGCCAGTCCACCGTCATATCTTCCTCACCCTGCACGATCACCGGGCGCCGGGGGCTGCGTGGTGCGGCTTCGATGCGTTTGATCCAGCGCGCCAGCGAACCCACCCAGGCGGTAGGCAGTTGGCGAGGCTGTAGCGGGTCGGCTTCCAGGAACGGCTTGAACGCAGGGTCGTTGGAGTTATCGCTGAAACGCCGGGCGATGCCTTTGACGAACGGGCGCAGCAGGTAATAGCTGACCTGCGACCAACCCCAGGCACGCGGCCGCACCAACGGCGACAACAGGAAGGTCTTGCCCTGGGCCGGGCTTTGGGCGCCGTGGTTGAGCAGATGGTCCACCACGATGGCGCCGCCGGTGCTTTGCCCGAACAGGTGCCAGGGTTGCGGCAATTGCAGCGCCTTGGCCTCGACGAACAAGGCCTGCACCACGCTCTGGTACACCGCAAAGTCATCGATGCTGGCGCGTGCGCCGCTGGACAAGCCATGGCCAGGCAGGTCGCAGGCGATCACCACGAAGCCCTGGTCCAACGCCCAATCCACCACATGGCGATACAGCCCCATGTGATCGTAGAAACCGTGGAACAGGAACATCGTCGCCACTGGCGCTGGCGGCCACCAGACCTGGGCCACCACCTCGAACCCATCCACCTGCAAGCGCCCCAGGCGGCTCACCGCCGGCACCTGGCGTGCGGCCAGGTCGAGCCCGTAGAAACGCTGGTAAACCCTCGCCTCGGCTGACAGCGGCTGCGCATCCACCAGGGGGCGCAAGCTTTCGCGCAGATGATCAGGGTCAAAGGTGACGGGCATAAAGGCTTCCAGACTTGCGGTGAAGATGAATATCGAGCTGCGATATTCATCTGTCAGGACAAGCATGGCAAGCTACGCGACCTGCGAGGATACATCCAATGCGACCGCCCTACCGTAACGCCCTGTTCGCCAGCCTGATCCTGGTTATCTGCGCCGGGGTGCTGTGGGCGGCCTATGACTGGTTCCAAGGCCGCTACCTGCGCGCCTTCAGCGAACACACCGCGGTATTTTCCGGGGATGCGCTGCAACTGCCCGCCGCTCTCAGCGGCCCTGGCCCGATTCGCCTGGTGCACTTCTGGGACCCGGCGTGCCCGTGCAATGTCGGTAACCAGCAACACCTGGGCGAGTTGATCGAGCAGTACGCGCCCCAAGGGGTGGAGTTCTATGCCCTGCAAAAACCCGGCAGCCACGGCCAGTTGCCCGAGAACCTGCGCCATCTGAAAGTCCTCGATGCCCTGCCCGGCGCGGACCAGATCCCCGCCAGCCCTGCCGTGGGCATTTGGGACCCCACCGGCAAGCTGGCGTATTTCGGCCCCTACAGCGAAGGCCTGACGTGCAACGCCAGCAACAGTTTTATCGAGCCAATTCTCAAGGCCCTCGGAGCCGGACGCGAAGTGAATGCCACTCACACCCTCGCGGTAGGCTGCTATTGTTCGTGGCCTAAGGATCTGTAGTCCGTCCACTTTGGTAAGGAATGTTCATGAAGCGCGTCTTGCAGGTTTTTGCGGTGCTGATTGTGCTGGTCGCCCTGGGCGTCGGTTGGTACGTCTACAGCAAACAACCCACGCGCCAGGGCACGGTGACGCTGGCGCACCTGCAAGGCTCGGTCACGGTGCGCTACGACGACCGTGGCGTACCGCATATCCGCGCCGAAAACGAAGCCGACCTGTACCGCGCCCTGGGCTATGTGCATGCCCAGGACCGCCTGTTCCAGATGGAGATCATGCGGCGCCTGGCCCGTGGCGAACTGGCCGAGGTGCTGGGGCCCAAGCTGCTGGAGACCGACAAACTGTTTCGCAGCCTGCGCATTCGCGAGCGTGCCTTGAGCTATGTGGAGCACATGGACCCTGGCTCAGCCTCGTCCAAGGCCCTGCAAGCCTACCTGGACGGGATCAACCAGTATCAGGACAGCCACGCCAGCCCCATGGAATTCGATGTGCTGGGCATCGCCAAGCGCCCGTTTACCGCCGAAGACAGCATCAGCGTCGCCGGGTACATGGCCTACAGCTTTGCCGCAGCCTTTCGTACCGAGCCGGTACTGACCTACGTGCGCGACCGGCTGGGCAGCGCCTACTTGAACGTCTTCGATCTCGACTGGCAACCCAAGGGCGCCCTCAACCTGGCGGCCAGCGATTGGCAGACCCTTGGCGCCATCGCCGCCCTGAGCGAACAGGCCCTGGCCGACAACGGCCTGCCGCAGTTCGAAGGCAGCAATGCCTGGGCCGTCAGCGGCAGCCATACTCAAAGCGGCAAACCGTTGCTGGCGGGTGACCCTCATATCCGTTTCTCGGTGCCTTCGGTCTGGTACGAGGCGCAGCTGTCGGCGCCAGGCTTCGAGTTGTACGGCTACCACAACGCGCTGGTACCGGTGGCGTTCCTGGGGCACAACCTGGACTTCGGCTGGAGCCTGACCATGTTCCAGAACGACGACCTCGACCTGGTCGCCGAGAAGGTCAACCCGGACAACCCCAACCAGGTTTGGTATCACGGCCAATGGGTGGACATGAGCAGCAGCGAGCAGCAGATCCAGGTCAAGGGCCAGGCGCCGGTAACCCTCACCCTGCGCCGTTCGCCCCACGGCCCGATCATCAACGACGTGCTCGGTGAGAACGCCGGCAGCACACCGATTGCCATGTGGTGGGCGTTCCTGGACAGTGAAAACCCGATCCTCGATGGCTTCTATCAGCTCAACCGTGCCGACACCCTGGCCAAGGCACGTGCCGCAGCCGCCAAGGTGTCGGCGCCAGGCCTGAACATCGTGTGGGCCAATGCCAAAGGCGATATCGGCTGGTGGGCGGCAGCGCAGTTGCCGATCCGTCCGGCCGGCGTCAACCCGGCGTTCATCCTCGACGGTAGCACTGCCCAGGCCGACAAGCTGGGTTTCTACCCCTTCAGTGCCAACCCCCAGGAAGAAAACCCACCGCGCGGCTATGTGGTGTCCGCCAATGCCCAGCCGGCATCGCCCACCGGCATGCCGATCCCCGGTTATTACAACTTGGCTGACCGCGGCCAGCAGTTGAACGCGCAGTTGAGCGACACAAGCGTGAAGTGGGATGTGACCAACAGCCAGGCCCTGCAACTGGGCACCACCACCGCCTACGGCCCACGCCTGCTGGCACCGCTGTTGCCGGTGCTGCGCGAGGTGGTCAAGGACCCGGCGCAACTCAAACTGGTGGAGCAGCTTGCCAACTGGAAGGGTGACTACCCGCTGGACTCCACCAAAGCCACGCTGTTCAACCAGTTGCTGTTCAACCTCAGCGACGCAACCTTTCACCCCAAACTCGGCGAAGCCTTGTTCAAGACCCTGCTCGGCACCCGCGTGATCGACGCCGCATTGCCCCGCCTGGCCGCGTCGGCAGACTCGCCCTGGTGGAACGGCAATCGGGCCGACACCGTCAAGCTCGCCTGGGACAATAGCCTGGCCCACCTCAAGGCTACGTTCGGCGATGACCCGGCACAGTGGCAGTGGGGCAAGGCGCACACCCTGACCCACGGCCACCCGCTGGGCCTGCAAAAACCGCTGGATAAAATCTTCAACGTCGGCCCCTTCCCGGCACCGGGCAGCCACGAAGTGCCGAACAACCAGACCGCCCCGATTGGTCCGGCGCCGTGGCCTGTGACCTACGGCCCGTCGACACGGCGCCTGATCGACTTCGCCGACCCGGCCCACGCCCTCACCATCAACCCGGTCGGGCAAAGCGGTGTGCCCTTTGATACGCACTATGGCGACCAGGCGCAGAGCTATATCGAGGGCAGGTATGAGCAGGCGCACTTCAGTGAGGAGGAAGTGACGGCCAATACCCGCGGCACCTTGAAACTGCTACCCGCCCGATGATCGTTCCCACGCTCCGCGTGGGAATGCAGCCATGGACGCTCCGCGTCCGCCCTTAGAAGCGGGACGCAGAGTGTCCCAAGAGGCGTTACCACGCAGAGCGTGGGAATGATCATCGGGTGTGAGCCCGCATGCGCCCTGGCGCTTGGCCGTAGGTGTCCTTGAATTTCTTGCTGAACGCCGCCTGGGACTGATAACCCACCTGGGCGGCGATATCGATCAGGCTCAGGCGTGACTGGCGCAGCAGGTTGAACGCCATCTCCATGCGCAATTGGGTGAGCAACACCCAGGGCGATACACCTGCCACTTTGACGAACGCACGCATAAAAGTCGCACGGGACATGCTGGCCGCCGACGCCAGACCATCGATGGTCCATTCATGCCCAGGTTCGGCCAGCATGGCTTGCCAGGCCTTGCTCAAGCGCTTGTCAGCGAGCAAGGCGAAGGTTCCCGCCCCTGGCGCCTGGTCGCTCAGCCAACTGCGCAGGATCAAGGTGAACAGGGCTGACGACAGCGCATTGATAAACGAACGGGCACCCACTTGCTGCCCGTCCGCTTCACTGCGCAGCAACGCTATCAACGCCGCCAGTTGCCCATCGCCTTGCCACTGGCGGCTGGACACCACCAGGTAGTCCGGCAACGCATCGAACAACAGCGATTGGCGGTTGTAGTGAAAGCTGCCACACAGCATATCCACATCCGGCTGTTCACCGCCCAAACGGTGCACGGTCAGCGCACCCCCTTCGATAACGCGAGGCTGCATCGGGCGGATCCGCGCGCCCTGGCTGCGCAGCAAGTGGGTACCGCCACCGGGCATCAGCAGGATATCGCCCTCCTCCAACGTTACATATTGCCCGCCAGACAACTCGGCGCGGCAGGTGCCGCTAAGCACGATGTGATAAGGCGCCACGCCGAGGTTTTCCGGCGCATGGTCCAACGCCCAGTCCCCTTGGAACTGGCAACGCAAATCCAGGCTGCCGCGCAGGTTGGCCAGCGCGATAAGGGTGTCGATGGCATTCATTTGCGAGCATCGGTCAAAAAAATGAGCGGATTGAACAATAGCCGTAGCCTTCAACGCTACAGACTGGCTTCACACCCAACCTGTTCAGGAGTTACCGCAATGTTCAATAACTGGTCCGACTTGCTGCCTACCGTGAAGAAAGCCTTTGGCTCACTGGGCAAGAGCAACCCGAAGATGGTCAAAGCCTACATGGCGCTGGGGGAAGCTGCCGAGGAAAACAATGTACTCGACGCCAAGACCCGTGAACTGATTTCCATCGCGGTGGCGATCACCACCCGCTGCGACGGTTGTATCGGCGTGCATGCCGATGCCGCGATCAAGGCCGGGGCAACCCGCGAAGAAGTGGCGGCCACGCTGGCCACCGCGATCTCGCTGAATGCAGGCGCGGCCTACATCTACTCGTTGCGCGCCCTGGAAGCCTACGACACGCTCAAACCGGCGCCGCAAAGTTAAGCCTGAACTGTTGCGGCGTGACGCCCAGCCGGCGGTTGAACACACTGCGCATGTGCTGGGCGTCGCGAAAGCCGCATTGATAGGCCACGGTTTTAAGCGGTGCGTGGCTGCTTTCAAGCATCACCCGCGCCGCATCCACGCGCGCCCTCTCGACAAATTCCGCCGGCGTAATCCGCGCTTCACGGGCGAACACCCGGGAGAAATTACGCGCACTCATATTGGCCGCCTTGGCCAGGTCGGCAATGGTCAAGTCTCCCGTCAGGTTGGCCAGCACGTACAACTGCACCAGCGCCACCGCCGAGGTGGTTTCGGCATGGGGCGTGAGGAACGGGCTGAACTGCGATTGCCCGCCCGAGCGCTGGGTGAACACCACCAGGCGCTTGGCCACGCTCAGGGCCACTTCCGGGCCGTGATCCTGGGCCAGCAAGTACAACGACAGGTCGATACCTGCCGTGACCCCGGCGGAGGTGTAGAGCTTGCCGTCCTGCACATAGAGACGGTCGGCTTCGACCTGGGCCGAGGGACACAGGCGCGCCAGGCTGGCGGCATCGTTCCAATGGGTAGTGACGGTCTTGCCGTCCAGCAGACCTGCACGGGCCAGCATGAAGGCGCCATTGCAGATCGAGCCGAAGCGCTGCGCCTTCGCGGCGGCCGCGCGCAGCCAAGCGTCAAACTCGAAGCCGAAATCCTCGAAGGGTAACTGCGGGCCACCGGCGACCAGCAACAGGTCATAGGGTTGCCGGGCTTCGCTGTAGTGCTTGTGCGCCTGCAGTGACAAACCGTTGGAGGCCGCCATGGCGCCGTGGCCAAAGCCGAGTACTTCCAGCCGATAGTGATCCTCGGGCGCCAGGAAGCGGTTGGCCTCGCAGAACACATCCATCGGCCCGCTCACGTCCAGCGACTGGACACCGGGGAAGATCAGGATGGCGACGGTTTTGCCCATGGTCACAAACACCTTTTTCCAACTGGATAAATGCGCCCCCCTTGTGGGAGCTGGCTTGCCTGCGATGCAGACGACTCGGTACCTCAGGTACACCGAGGTGATGCTATCGCAGGCAAGCCAGCTCCCACAGGGGATCGCCTACATGCTTGGCACGATGTGGCGGCACATTGGCCGGGATCGCCTCCCTGTCGCAATAGCCGCTTCAGGGTCATGGGACCAGACTGAAGTCTTTCCAGAGGAGATCCACCATGAGCATCACCATAGCCGGTATTCAGATCCCTGATAGCGCCTTGGCCAGGGCCACCACCGAATACATCCGCGACGTCGAATCGGACCTGCTCTACCACCATTCGCGCCGGGTCTTCCTGTTCGGCGCCTTGAGCGGTGAGCGCAAGCAATTGGCCTACAACCCGGAGTTGCTTTACGTCGGCGCGATGTTCCATGACCTGGGCCTGGTGGAAGGCCACCGCAGTGACGACGAGCGTTTTGAAGTGGACGGCGCCAACGCCGCCGCCGCATTTCTCAAGCCCTATGGGCTGAGCGATGACGATATCGAACAAGTGTGGCTGTCCATCGCCCTGCACACCACGCCGGGTGTGCCGCAACACCTGCGCCCCACCGTAGCACTGGTAACCGCCGGGGTGGAAATGGACGTGTTGGGCATGGACTACGCCGCGTTCAGCAGCACGCAGCGCGAAGCGGTGGTGCACGCGCATCCACGAGGTGAAGGGTTCAAGGAGTGCATTATCTGCGCGTTCGCCGACGGCTTGCGCCATCGCCCGCAGACCACGTTTGGCAATGTTAAGACCGACGTGCTGGTGGACCAGGAGCCGGGGTTCAAGCCGATGAATTTTGTGCAGGTGATCCGCACGTCGCCGTGGGCTGCATAGCTAAACCCCACTGTAGGAGCGAGCTTGCTCGCGAAAAACCTGAGAGCGCCGCTGGGTGTCAGGTACCCAGCGTCATCGTTAACGTTCTTCGCGAGCAAGCTCGCTCCTACAGTGGATCGCGTCGGCAGTCAGACCGGCGCTGGCGCCCGGCGCTTGTCCGGCTGCTGCCAGCCATCCGCTGCGGCTTCTTCAATCGCTTGCTGAATAGCCTTCTTGCGATGCTCTTCGGCCCGACGGCTGAAGAACCACACCAGGAAGGTCACCAGCGACACCGCCAACAGAATCAGGCTCGCCACGGCGTTGATCTCGGGTTTAACCCCCAGACGCACCGCCGAGAACACTTCCATCGGCAAGGTGGTGGAACCGGGGCCCGACACGAAGCTGGCCAGTACCAGGTCGTCCAGCGATAGCGCGAACGACATCATGCCGCCCGCTGCCAGCGATGGCGCGATCATCGGGATGGTGATCAGGAAGAACACCTTCCACGGCCGCGCGCCCAGGTCCATCGCCGCTTCTTCGATCGACAGGTCCAGCTCACGCAAGCGCGCCGACACCACCACCGCCACATACGCCGCACAGAAGGTGGTGTGGGCGATCCAGATGGTGACGATGCCACGCTCCTGGGGCCAGCCGATCATCTGCGCCATGGCCACGAACAGCAGCAACAGCGACAGGCCGGTGATCACTTCCGGCATCACCAACGGCGCCGTCACCAGGCCACCGAACAGCGTGCGGCCCTTGAACTGGCTGATGCGCGTCAGCACGAAGGCGGCCAGGGTACCCAACGCCACCGCCGCCACCGCCGTGTAGCAGGCGATCTCCAGGGAGCGGGCCACCGAGCCCATCAACTGGGTGTTGTCCAACAGGCCCACGTACCACTTGATCGACCAACCGCCCCACACTGTCACCAGCTTGGATTCGTTGAACGAGTAGATCACCAGGATCAACATCGGCAGGTAGATGAACAACAAGCCTGCGACCAGCATGAAGCTGGAGAAACGAAAGCGCTTCATATCTTGCCCTCCAGCTCTTTGGCTTGGCTGCGGTTGAACAGGATGATCGGCACGATCAGGATCGCCAGCATCACCACCGCCAGGGCAGACGCCACCGGCCAGTCACGGTTGTTGAAGAACTCTTGCCACAACACCTTACCGATCATCAGGGTTTCCGGGCCGCCGAGCAGTTCAGGAATCACGAACTCGCCCACCACCGGGATAAACACCAGCATGCAACCGGCGATGATGCCGTTCTTGGACAGCGGCACGGTGATTTTCCAGAAGCTGTTGAAGGTGCTCGAACCGAGGTCCGAAGCGGCTTCCAGCAGGCTCTGGTCGTGCTTCACCAGGTTGGCGTACAGGGGCAGGATCATGAACGGCAGGTACGAATAGACCACGCCGATGTACACCGCGATGTTGGTGTTGAGGATCTGCAGCGGCTCGTTGATCAAGCCCATGGACATCAGGAAGCCATTGAGCAGGCCGTTGTTGCTGAGGATGCCCATCCACGCATACACCCGGATCAGGATCGCGGTCCAGGTGGGCATCATGATCAGCAGCACCAGCACGGTCTGCATCTCTTTGCGCGCGGTGGCAATGGCGTAGGCCATCGGGTAGCCGATCAGCAGGCACAGCAGCGTGCTGAAAAACGCCATCTTCAGCGAGCCCAGGTAGGCGGCGATGTACAACTCGTCGCCCGCCAGCAAGCTGTAGTTGGCCAGGTTCAGCACCACCTCCAGCTTTTGCTCAACGTAGGTATAGATCTCGGTATAGGGCGGGATCGCCACATCGGCTTCGGCAAAGCTGATTTTCAGCACGATGAAAAACGGCAGTGCGAAAAACAGGAACAGCCAGAGGAAGGGAATCCCGATGACCACCTGCTTGCCATTGGGCACGATGCGATCCAAGCGCCGCTTGAATTTCTTCATGTTCATGAGCGAAGTACCACGCCGCTGTCGTCTTCCCACCACACGTACACCTGGTCACCCCAGGTTGGGCGCTGGCCACGGCGTTCGGCGTTGGCGACGAAAGACTGCACCAGCTTGCCGCTCGGCAGCTCCACGTAGAACACCGAGTGGCCGCCCAGGTAGGCGATGTCGTGCACCTTGCCGCTGGACCAGTTGTGTTCGCAGGTCGGCATTTCGGTGGTCACCAACAGCTTTTCCGGGCGAATGGCGTAGGTCACCGACTTGTCTTCCACCGAGGTGGCGATGCCGTAGCCTACGTAGATGTCGCGGTCCAGGTCCGGGCACTTGAGCACTGCGTGGCCTTCGGCGTCGTCCACCACCTGGGTGTCGAAAATGTTGACGTTGCCGATGAACTCGCACACCAGGCGGCTGGTGGGAGTTTCGTAGATATCGATGGGGCTGCCGATCTGGGCGATCCAGCCCAGGTGCATGATCGCGATGCGTTCGGCCATGGTCATGGCCTCTTCCTGGTCGTGGGTCACCATCACGCAGGTCACGCCGACGCGCTCGATGATTTCCACCAACTCCAGTTGCATCTGCGAGCGCAGCTTCTTGTCCAGTGCGCCCATCGGCTCATCGAGCAGCAGCAGCTTCGGGCGCTTGGCCAAGGAGCGGGCCAAGGCCACACGCTGGCGCTGGCCGCCGGACAATTGGTGCGGCTTGCGCTTGGCATATTGGCTCATCTGTACCAGCTTGAGCATCTCGGCCACGCGTGCGTCGACTTCAGCCTTGGGGATCTTGTCCTGTTGCAGGCCGAAGGCGATGTTCTGCGCCACGGTCATGTGCGGGAACAAGGCGTAGGACTGGAACATCATGTTGATCGGCCGCTCGTAGGGCGGCATGTCGGTGATGTCCACACCGTCGAGGTAGATGCGACCTTCGGTTGGGCGCTCGAAACCTGCAAGCATGCGCAGCAAGGTGGATTTGCCCGAACCCGAACCGCCGAGCAAGGCGAAGATCTCGCCTTTCTTGATTTCCAGGGACACATCGTCCACGGCAATCGTCTCGTCGAACTTCTTCGTGACCCGGTCGATTTTGACCAACACCTTTTTCGGTGTCTGGTCGCCCTCGAGGGCTTTCTTATAGGCGCCGGAGGCAACTGCCATTTACGAAACTCCCAAAAAAAACTGTGCAGCCGGCCCAATGCGGGCCAGCCTTGGATAGTTTTAGCCTTACTTGCCCGTCTTGACCTTGGTCCAGCTACGGGTCATTAAACGCTGCACTTTCGGGGGTAGCTCAAAGTTGACGAATGTCCGCTCGAGAACCGCCTGCGGTGGGTAAACCGCTGCGTCGGTGCGTATCGATTGCTCCATCAGTTTGTCCGCCCCTGGGTTAGGGTTGGCGTAACCGACTTGATCGCTGACCTGAGCGATCACCTCAGGCTGCAGCAAATAGTTGATGAAGGCGTGGGCTTCCTTGACGTTGCTGGCATCCTTGGGAATCGCCAGCACGTCGAACCACAGGTTGCCGCCTTCTTTGGGAATCGTGTAGGCGATGTTCACGCCTTTGCCCGCCTCCGCCGCACGGGCCTTGGCCTGGAACACATCGCCGGAGAAACCGGCCGCCACGCAGATGTTGCCGTTGGCCAGGTCCGAGATGTATTTGGAGGAATGGAAGTAGGTCACGTAGGGCCGCACTTTCAGCAGTTTTTCCTCGGCTTTCTTGTAGTCGGCCGGGTTGGTGCTGTTGGGGTCCAGGCCAATATAGTTGAGTACCGCCGGTAGCATTTCATCGGCCGAGTCCATGAACGACACGCCGCAAGTGGCCAACTTCTTCATGTTTTCCGGTTCGAACAACACCGCCCAGGAGTCGATCTTGTCGACACCCAGCACTTCCTTGACCTTGTCGACGTTGTAGCCAATGCCGTTGGTGCCCCACAGGTACGGCACCGCGTACTGGTTGCCCGGGTCGTTCTTTTCCAGGCGCTTGAGCAGCACCGGGTCGAGGTTGGCGTAGTTTGTCAGCAGTGACTTGTCGAGCTTCTGGAATGCCCCGGCCTTGATCTGCTTGCCCAGGAAATGGTTGGACGGCACCACCACGTCGTAGCCGGTGCGCCCGGCGAGCAACTTGCCTTCCAGGGTTTCGTTGGAGTCAAACACGTCATACACAGGCTTGATACCGCTGGCCTTTTCGAAGTTGGCCAGGGTGTCGGGGCCGATGTAGTCCGACCAGTTATAAATATGCACCGTCGGTGCGGCCTGTACGCTGGCAGCCAGCGTGATACCTGCACCCACCAGCATGGCTTTGCGAAATAAAGAAATTGGCAAGTGGAGGTCCTCTTGAATAGTTGGGGCCTTGAAGTTGTTGCCCGGCAACAAAACCGGCGCGCAACTTACCGTCGATAAACCGATCCGGCAAAACTTTCTGTCATTTATTTTCTGTACGGCTGCCACTGTTTGTAGGAGCGAGCTTGCTCGCGAAGAACTCACAGGCAACGCGGGCTATCAGAGGCCCCGCGTTATCGTTGACGATTTTAGCGAGCGAGCTCGCTCCTACAGGTTTGTGCGTTATTTACCGGACTTGATCTTGGTCCAGCTACGGGTCATTTCACGCTGAGTTGCCGCCGGCATGTCGGCAATGGCGTAGAGCTTGGATTGCACTTCGCCCGACGGATAAATACCCGGGTCGCTGGTGATGTCTTTATCGACCAGGGCAGTGGCTTTCTCGTTACCGTTCGGGAAACGCACACTGTTGGTGATCGCGGCCATGACGTCTGGCTTGAGCAGGTAGTTCATGAATGCGTAGGCAGCCTCGACGTTTTCAGCATCCTTGGGAATGGCGACCATGTCGAAGAAGCTGCCAGCACCTTCCTTGGGAATGTCATAGGCGATCTTGACCTTGCCGCCGGCTTCAGCCGCGCGGGTTTTGGCCTGTTCGATGTCACCCGAGTAGCCCACAGCCACGCAGATGTTGCCGTTGGCCAGGTCGGAGATGTACTTGGAGGAGTGGAAGTAGCCGATCGAAGGACGGATTTTCATGAACAGGTCTTCGGCCTGTTTCAGATCAGCCTTCTTCGTAGTGTCGGTCGGCAGGCCCAGGTAATGCAGCGCTACCGGCAGCATTTCGGTTGGCGAATCGAGGAAGCTCACGCCGCAGCTTTTCAGCTTGGCGATGTTTTCCGGCTTCATCAGTACGTCCCACGAGTCGATCTTGTCCACGCCCAGTGCGGCCTTGACCTTCTCCGGGTTGTAGCCGATGCCCATCGAGCCCCACATGTACGGGAAGGCGTGCTTGTTGTCCGGGTCGCTGACCGATACGGCTTTGAGCAGGGATTTGTTCAGGTTGCCGTAGTTGGACAGCTTGGACTTGTCCAGCTCCTGGTAGACACCGGCCTTGATCTGCTTGGCGAGGAAGCTGTTCGACGGCACGACGATGTCGTAGCCGGACTTGCCTGCCAGCAACTTGGCTTCCAGGGTTTCGTTGCTGTCAAAAACGTCGTACACCACTTTGATGCCCGACTCTTTTTCAAAGTTGGCGATGGTGTCCGGTGCAATGTAGTCGGACCAGTTGTAGACATGCAGCACTTTATTGTCTGCCTGGGCCGCGCCCGCCATTGCACCCATCAGGGACAAGGCGAGGAGGGTCTTGCCAGCGTTCTTCAAACCTAATGCCTTCATTTGGTGATGCTCCAATTTTTTCTTTTTTGGGCCACAAGCGTTGTATGTTTTACGGCCCAACCGAAGGGCAACAAAACAGGGCGACAGTCTGGCAAGTTCAGGGGCCGGCTTTCAACCAAAGCCCCTGCATTTTTAACTGCCCGGTGCACCGCGCACTGAGCCTAGCACTTAGCCCTGCAAGGCTGCCAAAGTCAGGTCCAGGCAATGGCGGGCCTTGGTTACCAGCTCGTCGATTTCAGCCTTGCTGATGACCAGTGGCGGCGAAATGATCATGGTGTCGCCCACGGCGCGCATGATCAGGCCATTTTCAAAGCAGAAGGTTCGGCAGATCATGCCCGCGCCTTTGCCTTCATGACGCTTGCGCGTCGCCTTGTCCTGCACCAGCTCGATCGCACCGAGCATACCGACGCCGCGGACTTCACCCACCAGCGGATGATCGCCCAGTTCCCTCAGACGTTTCTGCAAATACGGTGCCGTTTCGTCGTGCACACGGTTAACGATGTTTTCATCGCGCAGGATTCGGATGTTTTCCAGCGCCACGGCCGCGGCCACCGGGTGGCCGGAGTAGGTAAAGCCGTGGTTGAAATCGCCCCCTTCGTTGAGCACCGCCACCACTTCGTCACGCACGATCAGGCCGCCCATGGGCACGTAGCCCGAGGTCAGGCCCTTGGCGATGGTCATCATGTGCGGCTTGAGGTCGTAGAAATCGCTACCGAACCACTCACCGGTACGGCCGAAGCCGCAGATTACTTCGTCGGCGACAAACAGGATGTCGTACTTGGCGAGGATTTCCTTGATGCGCGGCCAGTACGTGGCAGGCGGCACGATCACGCCACCGGCACCCTGGATCGGCTCGGCAATAAAGGCGCCGACGTTGTCCACGCCCAGCTCCAGGATTTTCTCTTCCAACTGGTTGGCGGCCCACACACCGAATTCCTCGGGGCTCATGTCGCCGCCTTCGCCAAACCAGTAGGGCTGCGCGATGTGAGTAATGCCCGGGATCGGCAAGTCGCCCTGCTCGTGCATATAGGTCATGCCGCCCAGGCTGGCGCCGGCCACGGTAGAGCCGTGGTAGCCATTCTTGCGGGCAATGATGGTTTTCTTGTTGGGCTGGCCCTTGATCGCCCAGTAGTGGCGGACCATGCGCAACATGGTGTCGTTGCCTTCGGAGCCAGAGCCGGTGAAGAACACGTGGTTCATGCCAGCCGGCGCGACATCGGAAATGACCTTGGCCAACTCCAATACCGGCGGGTGTGCGGTCTGGAAGAACAGGTTGTAGTACGGCAGTTCTTTCATCTGCTTGGCGGCGGCATCGGCCAGTTCATCGCGACCGTAACCGATCGCCACGCACCACAGGCCGGCCATACCGTCGAGGATCTTGTTGCCTTCGCTGTCCCACAGGTAAACGCCGTGGGCTTTGGTGATGATCCTTGGGCCTTTCTCTTTCAATTGCTTGAAGTCGCTGAACGGAGCCAGGTGGTGATCATTGCTCAAGGCTTGCCATTCACGGGTTTGCGGGTTGTTGCTGGACATACCAATCTCCTAGACTTTTCAGTGAAGGCGCGCCGTTTGAAGGGCGCGCCCGGCGCATCAGACGGCGAAGAGCAGGAATTCCCGCTCCCACGAACTGATCACGCGCTTGAAGTTTTCATGCTCGGCCCGCTTGACCGCGACGTAGCCTGTGATGAATTTTTGCCCCAGATATTTCTCGATGGTCTTGCTGTTTTCCATGCGTTCCAGGGCGTCTTCGATGGTCAACGGCAGGCGCAGGTTGCGTCGCTCGTAACCGCGGCCCACCACCGGCGCGCTCGGGTTATGGCCTTCGACCATGCCGATGTAGCCGCACAACAGGCTGGCGGCAATCGCCAGGTACGGGTTGGCGTCGGCGCCCGGCAGGCGGTTTTCCACGCGGCGATTCTGCGGGCCGGCATCCGGTACGCGCAGGCCGACGGTGCGGTTTTCTTCGCCCCATTCCACGTTCACCGGCGCCGAGGTGTCGGGCAGGAAGCGGCGGAACGAGTTCACGTTGGGGGCGAATAAAGGCAGCAATTCAGGGATGAATTTCTGCAGGCCGCCAATATGGTTGAGGAACAGCTGGCTCATGGTCCCGTCTTCATTGGAGAAGACGTTCTTGCCGGTGGCGATGTCGATAATGCTCTGGTGCAGGTGCATCGCGCTGCCGGGCTCGCCGGTCATGGGCTTGGCCATGAAGGTGGCGGCCACGTCGTGCTTGAGCGCGGCTTCGCGCATGGTGCGCTTGAACACCAGGATCTGGTCGGCCAGGGACAGGGCATCGCCGTGACGGAAGTTGATTTCCATCTGCGCGGTGCCGTCCTCGTGGATCAGGGTGTCGAGGTCCAGTTCCTGCAGTTCGCACCAGTCGTAGACGTCTTCGAACAGCGGGTCGAATTCGTTGGCTGCTTCTATAGAGAAGGACTGGCGACCGGTTTCCGGGCGGCCGGAGCGGCCAATCGGCGGTTGCAGCGGGAAGTCCGGGTCTTCGCAGCGCTTGGTCAGGTAGAACTCCATCTCCGGCGCCACGATGGGCTGCCAGCCGCGGTCGGAGTAGAGCTTGAGGACTTTCTTGAGCACGTTGCGCGGCGACAGCTCGATCGGGTTGCCTTGCTTGTCGTAGGTGTCGTGGATCACCTGGGCAGTCGGCTCGATGGCCCAGGGCACCAGGAATACCGCGTTCTGGTCGGGGCGGCAGATCATGTCGATGTCGGCCGGGTCGAGCAATTCGTAATAGATGTCGTCTTCGACATAGTCGCCGGTCACGGTCTGCAACAGAACACTCTCGGGCAGGCGCATGCCTTTTTCGGCAATGAACTTGTTGGTCGGCGAGATCTTGCCCCGGGTAATACCGGTGAGGTCGCCAATCATGCATTCGACTTCTGTGATCTTGTGGTCTTTCAACCAATCGGTGAGCTGGTCGAGGTTGTTACTCATAAATGCCTCTGGGCTGGGTTTCCTGGCATCCATTAAAGGCCAGGCGTTGGTTGACGCAGCATCCGCGTCGTTTTTTCATTCAGGTTAGGAGCTTACCTGCCATTTGCCCATGGGTTGCATTCCTCAGGCCAAAGTTGTGCGCAATTATGATCGGCACGGCGGATGAGGGTCGCTCAGTGGCGTCGGAGATGGCAAAAAGGAGATCGGCCGGGCCGTCAAGAATATTGGCCGGTGCCTGGGCATTCACACGGGGCGAACGAGCTGCGGACAACGCCTGGCTGGAGCAGGCAGAGACGCCGATTGGCGGCAGGTGAAACATGAAGCACCCCGGTATTATTGCTGTTATGGGTTTGAATCGAGCTTAGCCTTGTTCATTTTTTTACACAACACCCCCGTAAAAAATCCTACACGGCCCGCTCAAGCCTGCAGGTCCCAAGCCCTTAAAACCCAAAAAACCGCCCCAAAACCCCGCAAAAAAGGCTTCATGGCGCTTTTTTAGGGCAAAAAATGCCTCGCTTGACTTCGGCAGGCCGTTCGGGTTGACTGAAACCAGAAAAGATCAATGATTGATATTTTTAACAACAAAGGTGTTGCATCATGTCGGTACCCCCGCGTGCCGTTCAGCTTAACGAAGCGAACGCGTTCCTTAAGGATCATCCTGAGGTTCTGTACGTAGACCTTCTAATTGCGGATATGAATGGTGTGGTGCGCGGTAAGCGCATCGAACGCACCAGCCTCCACAAGGTTTACGAGAAGGGCATTAACCTGCCTGCCTCTTTATTTGCCCTGGATATCAACGGCTCTACGGTGGAAAGCACCGGCCTGGGCCTGGACATCGGTGATGCTGACCGAATCTGTTATCCAATCCCCGACACCCTGTGCAATGAACCCTGGCAAAAGCGCCCCACCGCGCAACTGCTGATGACCATGCACGAACTTGAAGGTGAACCTTTCTTCGCCGATCCGCGCGAAGTGCTCCGCCAAGTTGTCACCAAGTTTGACGACCTCGGTCTGACCATCTGCGCCGCTTTCGAGCTTGAGTTCTACCTGATCGACCAGGAGAACGTGAACGGCCGCCCACAACCGCCCCGCTCGCCGATCTCCGGCAAACGCCCGCACTCGACACAGGTCTACCTGATCGACGACCTCGACGAATACGTCGACTGCCTCCAGGACATTCTGGAAGGTGCCAAGGAGCAAGGCATTCCGGCCGATGCCATCGTCAAGGAAAGTGCCCCGGCGCAGTTCGAAGTGAACCTGCACCACGTCGCCGACCCGATCAAGGCCTGCGACTACGCGGTACTGCTCAAGCGCCTGATCAAGAACATCGCCTACGACCATGAGATGGACACCACGTTCATGGCCAAGCCTTACCCAGGCCAGGCAGGCAACGGGCTGCACGTACACATTTCCATTCTGGACAAGGACGGCAAGAACATCTTTGCCAGCGAGGATCCCGAGCAGAACGCCGCATTGCGTCACGCGATCGGCGGTGTGCTGGAGACCCTACCCGCCCAAATGGCGTTCCTGTGCCCCAACGTCAACTCCTACCGTCGTTTCGGCGCACAGTTCTACGTGCCGAACTCGCCGTGCTGGGGCCTGGATAACCGCACCGTGGCGATTCGCGTACCCACCGGCTCGTCCGATGCCGTGCGTATCGAACACCGTGTGGCTGGCGCCGATGCCAACCCTTACCTGCTGATGGCCTCGGTATTGGCGGGCGTACACCACGGCCTGACCAACAAGATCGAGCCGAACGCTCCAGTGGAAGGCAACAGCTACGAGCAGAACGAGCAGAGCCTGCCGAACAACCTGCGCGATGCGCTGCGTGAGTTGGACGACAGCGAGGTGATGGCCAAGTACATCGATCCTAAATACATCGATATCTTCGTCGCCTGTAAGGAAAGTGAGTTGGAGGAGTTTGAACACTCCATCTCCGACCTTGAGTACAACTGGTACCTGCATACCGTGTAAGCGGTTGCTGCAATAAAAGAACGCCGCTGATTTTGGTCAGTGGCGTTTTTTTATGGGTTTCTACCGGTAGACCGAGTTGGCCTCTTCGCGAGCAAGCCCGCTCCCACAGGGGTCGGGTTTCAACTTTGGAATGCAGTTAAATGTGGGAGCGGGCTTGCTCGCGAAGGCGGCTTGGCAGACAACACAGATTCCTGCTCATACAATGCCTGCTGCCTTGTAGGAGACATCCATGACCACCCGCCCCGCCACTGTTCGCAAACCCCGCGCCCGCAGCCAGGCCCGGATCGATGCGATCCTCGACGCCGCCCGCACCTTGCTGGCCGCCGAAGGTGTGGCCAGCTTGTCGATCTACAGCGTGGCCGAACGAGCACAGATTCCACCGTCATCGGTGTACCACTTTTTCGCCAGTGTGCCGGCGTTGCTTGAGGCGTTGACCGCTGACGTTCACGCAGCCTTTCGCGCTGCCATCCAGGCGCCCATCGAGCATGAATCTCTCAAGCATTGGCGCGACCTGTCCTACATCGTTGAACAACGCATGCTCAGCATCTACAGCAACGATGCCGCGGCGCGCCAGTTGATCCTGGCCCAGCATGGGTTGACCGAAGTGACCCAGGCCGATCGCCAGCATGATCTGGAATTGGGCGACTTGATGCTGGCGGTGTTCAATCGCCACTTTGAAGTGCCAACGCTACCGGGCGATGTGGACGTGTTTGCCCTGGCATTGGAGTTGAGCGACCGCGTGTACGCGCGCTCGGTGCATCAGCATGGGCTGATTACGCCGCGCATGGCGGAGGAAGGGATGCGGGTGTTTGATGCGTATGTGGGGCTTTATTTGCCGGCCTATCTGCCCAAGCGCTGATCGTTCCCACGCTCTGCGTGGGAATACATCCCGTGACGCTCTGCGTCACCTTTGGCACAGCGGGACGCGGAGCGCCCCAGGCGGCATTCCCACGCAGAGCGTGGGAACGATCAGTGGGGTTATCACAACTTGGCAATCGACACCTCAGTGGATTTCACAAAGGCAATCACTTCACTGCCGATCACCAGCTCCAACTCCTTGACCGAACGCGTGGTGATCACCGAGGTGACAATGCCGGACGCGGTCTGCACGTCAATTTCCGACAGCACGTCGCCGACCACGATTTCCTTGATGGTGCCTTTGAACTGGTTACGCACGTTGATGGCTTTAATAGTCATGGTGTTTTTCCTGTGTGAGTTATTGAGCCCAACGCAATTGCGTCGGCAGCGGTGAAACAGGTTCGGGTTCCGGTGGGGAGCCGGGTAGCGACAGCACGCGGTTGAGCACTTCGGCTTCCAGCGCGGCCAGGCGGTGTGAGCCACGGGCCCGTGGGCGTGGCAGGTCGATGTTCAGGTCGAGGCCGATTTCGCCGTTTTCAATCAGAATTACGCGGTCGGCAATCGCCACGGCTTCGCTGACGTCGTGGGTCACCAGCAACACCGTGAAACCGTGCTTGCGCCACAGGTTTTCGATCAGTTGCTGCATCTCGATGCGGGTCAGGGCATCCAGTGCGCCCAGCGGCTCATCGAGCAGTAACAGGCGCGGCTGATGGATCAACGCCCGTGCGAGTGCCACGCGCTGTTTCTGGCCACCGGACAACGCCGCCGGCCATTCATTGGCGCGCTCGGCCAGGCCAACCGCTTCCAGCGCATCCAGCGCTTTGGGCCGCCAGTCGCCCTTGAGGCCCAGGCCGACGTTATCGATGATCTTCTTCCATGGCAGCAAGCGCGCTTCCTGGAACATCAACCGCGTATCTTCAATCGCTTCGTGCAGTGGCGCGGAGCCGGCCAGCAGCTCGCCGCCACTGGCTTTGTCCAGCCCCGCCAACAGGCGCAGCAAGGTACTTTTGCCGCAACCGCTGCGGCCGACCACAGCCACGAACTGCCCCGCAGGAATATGCAGGTCGATCTCTTTGAGCACTTCGCGGGTACCAAAGGCCTTGCGCAATTTGCGCACCGCCAGTGGGATACCCTTCAACAGACGCGGAGGTTGTTGGGCCGTCATGCTGCACCTCCTTTGACTTGATACGCCGGGTGCCAGCGCAGCCACACACGTTCCAGCCCACGGGCTGCCAGGTCGGCCAGTTTGCCGAGGATGGCGTACATGACGATGGCCAGTACCACCACGTCGGTTTGCAGGAATTCACGGGCATTCATCGCGAGGTAACCGATGCCGGAACTTGCCGAAATGGTTTCCGCCACGATCAGCGTCAGCCACATGAAGCCCAGGGCGAAGCGCACCCCCACCAGGATCGACGGCAGCGCGCCCGGCAGAATCACTTGCCAGAACAGGCTGAAACCGGACAAGCCATAGCTGCGCGACATTTCCACCAGTGCCGGGTCGACATTGCGGATGCCGTGGTAAGTGTTCAGGTAGATCGGGAACAAGGTACCCAGGGCCACCAGGAAAATTTTCGCGGTCTCATCAATGCCGAACCACAGGATCACCAGCGGAATCAGCGCCAGGTGCGGCACGTTGCGGATCATCTGCACGGAGCTGTCGAGCAAGCGCTCGCCCCACTTCGACAAGCCGGTGATAAAGCCCAAGGCCAGACCGATGCTGCCTCCGATCACAAAGCCCAGGCCGGCGCGCCAGCCGCTGATGGCCAGGTGCGTCCAGATTTCGCCGCTGACCACCAGGTTCACCCCGGCTTCGATCACTGCACTCGGCGCTGGCAGAATGCGCGTCGACAACCAACCCGCCGACACCGACAACTGCCACACCGCCAGCAATAAGATCGGCAGCACCCAGGGCGCCACGCGATGGCTGATTTTTTCTAAGTCCATAACGGCGCCTCAGCTCTGTGACGCAGCTTTGGGAAGGATGTCGTTGGCCACCATCTCGCCAAACGGACTGACGTAGCCGGCGCTTTTTGGCAGCTCGGGACGTTCGATATCCAGGTGCGGGAACAACAGCTCGGCGACCCGATACGACTCTTCCAGGTGTGGATAACCGGAGAAGATAAAGGTATCGATACCCAGGTCCGCGTACTCCTTGACCCGCGCCGCAACCGTTGGGCCATCGCCCACCAGCGCCGTCCCTGCGCCGCCACGTACCAGGCCGACGCCGGCCCACAGGTTGGGGCTGACTTCCAGGTTGTCACGGCTACCGCCGTGCAAGGCTGCCATGCGTTGCTGGCCCACCGAATCGAAGCGCGCCAAGGACGCCTGGGCGCGGGCGATGGTCTCGTCGTCCAGGTGGGAGATCAGTTTGTCGGCGGCTTTCCAGGCTTCGTCGTTGGTTTCGCGCACGATCACATGCAAGCGAATGCCAAAGCGCACCGTGCGTCCCAGTTTTGCAGCCTTGGCGCGTACCTGCGCGATCTTTTCCGCAACGGCTGCCGGCGGCTCGCCCCAGGTCAGCACCATCTCGACCTGTTCGGCCGCAAGGTCCTGGGCGGCTTCGGAGGAACCCCCGAAATACAGCGGCGGGCGTGGTTGTTGAATCGGTGGGTAGAGCAATTTGGCGCCTTTGACGCTGACGTGCTCGCCGTCGTAGTCCACGGTCTCGCCTTCCAGCACACGGCGCCAGATGCGGGTGAATTCCACCGACGCCTGGTAGCGCTCTTCATGGCTCAAGAACAATCCATCGCCAGCCAGTTCTTCCGGATCGCCACCGGTGACCAGGTTGAACAGCGCACGGCCACCAGACAGGCGATCCAGGGTCGCGGCCTGACGCGCGGCCACGGTCGGGGAGATGATCCCAGGGCGCAGGGCAACCAGGAATTTCAAGCGCTGGGTCACGGGGATCAGCGAGGCGGCCACCAACCACGAGTCTTCGCAAGAGCGGCCCGTAGGGATCAACACCCCGCCAAAACCCAGGCGGTCGGCAGCCTGGGCCACTTGTTGCAGGTAACCGTGGTCGACAGCGCGGGCGCCTTCGGCGGTGCCAAGGTAATGACCGTCGCCGTGGGTGGGCAGGAACCAGAAAATATTGAGGCTCATGGAGTTGTCTCCTGAATGAAGTCGGATTACGGCGCTTTGGCAACCGCGGCGGGTGGCGTCCAGATCACGTCCTTGATGCTCAAGGGCTTGGGGATCAATTTGAGTTGGTAGAAGGTGTCTGCGATTTTCTGCTGGGCGGCGACCACTTCCGGGGTCAGGAACAGCGCGCCGTAGCCCTGGCGTTTCACCGATGTGAGGGTGATATCTGCCGGCAGGCCGAGCAGTGGGGCGACCTGCTCAGTCACTTCCTGCGGGTTGGCCTTGGACCATTCGCCTACCGCACGCACCTCTTCCACCAACGCCTTGATCACTTGCGGGTGCTGTTCGGCGTAGGGTTTGGTGGCCAGGTAAAACTGATGGTTGTCGGCAATCCCGGTGCCGTCTCGCAGGGTGCGCGCTTGTAGTTGCTTCTCGGCGGCGGCCTGGTACGGGTCCCAGATCACCCAGGCGTCCACGCTGCCACGCTCGAACGCAGCACGGGCATCGGCGGGGGGCAGGAACACGGTCTTTACGTCGGTGTAGTTGAGGCCGGCATCTTCCAGGGCACGCACTAGCAGGTAGTGCACGTTGGAGCCTTTGTTGAGCACGACCTTTTTACCGTTGAGCTCGGCCACCGATTTGATCGGCGAGTCCTTGGGCACCAGGATCGCTTCGCTGGTAGGCGCGGGTGGTTCGTAGGCGACGTAGAGCAAATCGGCGCCGGCCGCCTGGGCGAACACCGGTGGGGTTTCGCCGGTAACGCCGAAGTCGATGGAGCCAACGTTCAGGCCCTCGAGCAATTGCGGGCCACCGGGAAACTCGGTCCACTGCACCTGCACGCCTTGGTCGGCCAGGCGTTTTTCCAGGGTGCCCTTGGCCTTGAGCAGCACCAGGGTGCCGTACTTCTGATAACCGATCCGCAAGGTCTCGGCGGCTTGGGCTTGAACGATGGCGCCGAGGGACACAGCCGCAGCAAAGAGTGCGACCAGACCACGACGCAAGATGACAGTGCGCATGGCGCTCTCTCCAACTGTGCGATTAGGGTTTTGGCTGCACCTGCTTGGCCGTTGTCGGCTGAGTAAGGTGAGTGTTTCCAGCTTTTCGGGGTGAGGCTCAGATGCTCCAGCGAGCACTCAACAAACGTTCATTCAATACGTCAGGGTCCAAAGGTTTTGGCCGTCGCGCCATGGCGCTGTAGAGCTGCTCCAGGGCTTCGTGCAGACGCTGTTCAAGTACCGGCACCAGTTGCGCCTGAACACTGCCTTCGCCATAGGCGATCTGGCTGTCTTCGGCAAAAATACCGTGGAGCAATTCCTGGGCCTTGAGGGCCGACAGCACCGGCTTCAGGGCGTAGTCCACCGCCAGCATGTGGGCGATGCTGCCGCCGGTCGCCATCGGCAACACCACCTTATGGGCCAGCGCACGCTCCGGCAGCAGGTCCAGTACGGTTTTCAACGCCCCGGAAAACGACGCCTTGTACACCGGCGTGGCGATCACCAGGCCGTCGGCATTGGCGACTTGTTGCAGCAGGTCAATGACCTTGGGGCTGTCGAAGCGTGCGTGCAGCAAGTCTTCAGCCGGGAAGTCCCGTACCTGGTAACTCACTACTTCCACGCCCTGCTGTTGCAGCCACTGACGGGTTTTATCCAGCAAGACCCCGGAGCGGGAACGCTGGCTGGGACTGCCTCCAAGTGTTACGACCAGCATGCAGGAGATTCCTTGAGCAAGTGTCGGCGGTTCGCTGTACGGCGATGGCGCCAAGATGGGATAGACCTTATCAGCAGATTTATATATCTATAAATCTTATTTATTCATTTGTTTATTCCATAAAAACATAAGCGATTGATCAATCCCCAGGCGAAAAAAAAGGCCGTGGAAACGGCCTGAAAACCCCTGCTGTGAGTCAGTGCTTTTTGGTAGGAGCGAGCTTGCTCGCGAAAAACTCACAGGCGCCGCGTTCATTCAGGAAGCACGCGTTATCGTTGACGTTTTTCGCGAGCAAGCTCGCTCCTACAGAGGCATGGTCCATGATGCCTTAACGATTGGGTTGTGGGGTAAGACGCAGGTACGGCTTCACCGCGCGATAGCCCTTGGGAAAGCGTTTCTTGATTTCTTCCTCGTCCTTGAGTGACGGCACGATGACCACCTCATCCCCATCCTGCCAGTTGGCCGGTGTTGCCACCTTGTGGTTGTCGGTCAGCTGCAGCGAGTCGATCACCCGCAGGATTTCATGGAAATTACGCCCGGTGCTCGCCGGGTAGGTGATGGTCAGGCGGATCTTCTTGTTCGGGTCGATCACAAACAAGGAGCGCACGGTGAGGGTATCGCTGGCATTCGGGTGGATCAGGTCGTAGAGGTCCGAGACCTTGCGGTCGGCGTCGGCCAGGATCGGGAAGTTGACCACGGTGTTCTGGGTCTCGTTGATGTCTTCGATCCACTTGTGGTGCGAGTCCACCGGATCTACCGACAGGGCGATGGCCTTGATGCCACGCTTGGCGAATTCATCCTTGAGCTTGGCGGTAAAACCCAGCTCGGTGGTGCACACCGGCGTGAAGTCCGCAGGGTGGGAAAACAGCACACCCCAGCTGTCGCCCAGCCATTCGTGGAAGCGAATCTTGCCGGCGCTGGAATCCTGTTCAAAGTCGGGGGCGATATCGCCCAGTCTTAGGCTCATGGTGTGGCTCCTGATGAGTGCTTATGGAGCCCACTGTGCATGGATTTTTGGTGATTTAAAAAGAATAAATATCGATTTATCTAGACGATAAAAGAATATTAAAAATCAGTTCATTGGACTTGGGAACGGCCTGAGGCCAACATCGCCTTCAAGGTTCGAGAAGGCCTTGAGACGCTGCAAAAAAGAGGGATTCAGGAAGGGCTTGCGGGGGTTGAGCCCGACTTGAATAGCAAGACACCTTGCCCGGCATTGCGCCGGGCAAGGTTTTACAGTCTTACAACAGCGGGATCGAGTAGCTGACGATCAAGCGGTTTTCGTCCTGGTTACGCGCGTTGGCGATGTCGCTGCGCCACATAGCGTTTTTCCACGCCACGCCGACGTTCTTCAGCGGACCTTCCGGTACGACGTAGGCAACAGTGATGTCACGCTCCCACTCGGACTGGCCGGTGAACTCGGTACGGTTGCTGGCGACGGTGTCGATATGATCACCTTTCAGGTAAACCACACCGGCGGTCAGGCCAGGCACGCCGACTTTGGCGAAGTCGTAGGAGTAGCGAGCTTGCCAGGTACGCTCGCCGGCACGGGCGAACTTCTGGATTTGCATGTCGGTGGTGATGTAAGCCGACGAGCCGTCACCCTGGTTCAGCCAAGGGAAGTCGCTGCTGCCGTTGCTGACCTGGTAACCGCCACCGAAGGTGTGACCGGCCACCGAGTACAGGAACAGGCCGCTGTACAGGTTGTTGTCGACTTTGCCACGGCCGGAGTTCACGCCGCTGTAGTTGCCCGTCGAGAAGTAAGCGGACTGGTTGCCGTTGTTGCCATCGTCGGAGCTGTTGAAGTAACGCAGGTCAGACTTCAGCACGCCAGGACCGATGGCCCAGTTGTGGGTCAGGCCCAGGAAGTGTTGCTTGTAGAAATCTTCCAGGTTGCCGTAGTAGTACTGGGCGGTCAGATCCTTGGTGATCTTGTAGTCGCCACCGGCGTAGTAGAACTTGTTGCTCGAACGCCAGTTCACACCGCGGCTGTTGGCGCCGGAAATGGACAGGCTTTCGTTGTTGCTGGAGTTACGGCCCTTGGCCTTTTCGATCTGGCCAGCAACCAGAGTCAGGTCCTTGATGTCGCTGGAGGTGATCTGGCCACCTTGGAAGGTTTGCGGCAGCATACGACCATCGTTGGTGACGATGACCGGCAGCTTGGGCTGCAAGGTACCCAACTTCAGTTCGGTTTGAGAGATCTTGGCCTTGGCAGTCAGGCCCAGGCTGGAGTAGTTATCAACGGCTTCGCCATTGGACTTGCTCGGGAAGATCGTGCCACCGTAGGAGCTGGCAGTCGCGCCGTTGGTGCCACCGCCGGAATCCAGGCGAACACCCAGCAGGCCGATAGCGTCCAGACCGAAGCCGACGGTGCCTTGGGTGTAACCGGAGATGAAACGCAGATCGAAGCCTTGGCCCCATTCTTCGTTGCGGCTCGGGTTGGCCGTGCCTTCGCGGTTATCGGTGTTGATGTAGAAGTTACGCAGGCCCAGTGTGGCCTTGCTGTCTTCGATGAAACCGGCAGCGCCTGCTTGCTGGGCGATTGCGCCCAACGTTACAGCCACAGCCAAAGTGGACTTCTTCATGTACCGCTCCTCTCATTTCTAATTTTTGTATTTCTTTGGTCTCGGGTCTGACGCCCTCGATCCACAGATGCGCGATTAGCGCCAGATAGTGACCACCAAGTCAATCGTAACCTTGTGTGTCTACTACCTTCGTCTAATCGCAGTTGATTTGGTCCCTGCAGGGTAATGAGTTTTTCATACACCCAAAAAGAATTATTTCATTCTTTTTCATACGATCCAGGAATAAGACTTTCCGTGAAGCTGGCCGGTCAGGATAGACGCGCCGCTCCATAAGCTAATTCCTAAAGGGTATTTACTGGTGCTTTTTTAGATCGATTAGTGTTGCCGTACGGTTGCATACGTCACTCACGATCAAAAAGGCGACGCCATCATGGCCAAACGCACATCCTCCCGTCAATTTGTTACAGTTTTTGTATCGCTATTACTTTCTTTTGGTGTCAACGCCACCGACCTGACGGTGGGCTACCAGACCGGCATCGATCCCAGCAAGGTTCCCCAGGCCGACGGCCTGTATGAAAAAGCCATCGGCGAAAAAATCGCCTGGCGCCGCTTCAACAGCGGGCCAGAGGTAGTCGCGGCCATCGCTTCGGGTGATGTACAAATCGGCAACCTCGGCTCCAGCCCACTCGCGGCGGCGGCCTCGCGCAACCTGCCGATTGTGGCGTTTATCGTATCGGCACAGATCAACGCTTCTGAAGCCCTGGTGGTGCGCAACGGCAGTGGCATCGACAACCCCCAGGACTTGATCGGTAAAACCATCGCCACGCCCTTCGTCTCAACCTCCCATTACAGCCTGCTCGGCGCGCTGAAACACTGGGGGCTGGACACCAAACAAGTCAAAGTGGTGAACCTGCAACCGGCCGAAATCGCCGCCGCCTGGAAGCGTGGCGATATTGATGGGGCTTTTGTGTGGTCCCCGGCCTTGGGCGAAATCCGCAAGAGCGGCAAGACCCTGACAGACGCGGCGCAGGTGGGCCAATGGGGTGCACCCACATTTGAGGTGTGGGTGGCGCGCAAGGATTTTGCGCAAAAACATCCTGAGGTAGTGGCCAAGTTCGCCAAAGTTACCCTGGATGCCTTTGCCGACTATGCCGCCCACAAAGGCAGCTGGACGGTGGATTCCGAGCCAGTGCAGAAAATCGCCAGATTGACAGGTTCAAATGCGGATGACATTCCGGAACTCTTGGCCGGTACGACGTTTCCGGATGCGCAGGCACAGCAAACCGCTGCGCTGCTCAAGGGCGGCACGGCGAAGGCGATTGAGGAGACGGCGAAGTTCTTGAAGGAACAGGGGAAGGTGGAGACGGTGCTGCCGGATTATTCGGCCTATGTGACCGACAAATTCATCACACAATAAATACAGTCTTCGGTGGGAGCTGGCTTACCTGCGATACCAGCAACTCGGTCCTTCAGATAAACCGAGGCGCCACTATCGCAGGCAAGCCAGCTCCCACACAGAGCCGTACTCTTTTACAGGGCCTTTTCAAAGATCTTGGAGTTGCGCTGATAGTTGTACAGCGACGCTCGCGCCGACGGCAGGCGGTCCACGCTGCTGGGTACAAAGCCGCGTTCGCGGAACCAATGGGCCGTGCGCGTGGTGAGTACAAAGAGGGTTTTCAAGCCTTGGGCGCGTGCCCGGGTCTGGATGCGTTCGAGCAACACATCGCCTCGCGCGCCGTGGCGGTACTCCGGGTTCACTGCCAGGCACGCCAACTCCCCCGCATCCGAATCCGCGATCTGATACAGCGCCGCGCAGGCGATGATCATGCCTTCGCGCTCGACCACGCTGAACTGCTCGATCTCACGCTCCAGCACTTCCCGCGAACGGCGCACCAGAATGCCCTGCTCTTCCAGCGGGCTGATCAGGTCCAGCAAGCCGCCGACGTCTTCAATCGCCGCTTCGCGCACCAGTTCGAATTGTTCCTGGGCCACCAGCGTACCGCCACCATCGCGGGTGAACAGTTCGGTAAGCAAAGCGCCATCTTCGGCGTAGCTGACGATATGGCTGCGCCCTACTCCACCCCGGCAGGCTTCGGCAGCGGCATCGAGCAGTTCGGCTTGATAGTTGCTGCCCAGGCGTTGCAGGTGCGCGGGTACTTGTTGTGGGCGCAATTCACGCACCAGGCGGCCGTTCTCATCGATCAGACCGGGATCGGCGCCGAACAGCAGCAACTTGTCGGCGCCCAGGTCGATGGCGGCGCGGGTGGCGACGTCTTCGCAGGCCAGGTTGAAGATCTCGCCGGTGGGCGAATACCCCAGGGGCGAGAGCAGCACGATAGAGCGCTCATCCAACAGGCGGTTGATGCCCTTGCGGTCGACCCGGCGCACTTCGCCGGTGTGGTGGTAGTCCACGCCTTCAAGCACGCCGATTGGCCGTGCGGTGACCAGGTTGCCGCTGGCCACACGCAGGCGCGAGCCCTGCATCGGCGATGACGCCATGTCCATGGACAAGCGCGCCTCGATGGCAATGCGCAAATGACCCACCGCGTCGATCACACACTCCAGCGTCGCAGCATCGGTGATGCGCAAGCCTTCGTGGTAAGCCGGGGTAAGGCCGCGTGCTTCAAGGCGGGTTTCGATTTGCGGGCGCGAGCCGTGCACCAGCACCAGGCGCACACCCAGGCTGTGAAGCAGCACCAGGTCGTGGACGATATTGCCGAAGTTGGGGTGGTCTACACCATCGCCGGGCAGCATGACCACAAAAGTGCAGTCGCGGTGGGCATTGATGTAGGGCGAAGCGTGACGAAGCCAGTTGACGTATTCGGGCATAACACCTGGGCCTGTAATAAAAAGCAGCCAAATAAAGGATCAATCGTGAAAGCGCACAGCGGCTGATGGTTATCGTCGGAACAGGCTTGGCGACACGCTCACTCTCCTTATGTACGAATGGGCAGGGGTTAATTTATGCAGGTTTCAGGCAGTAGTGTTCGATCAGTTCCCGCAATAGACGCACTGTAGGCGTCAAGCGTGACATTTCAAGGTACTCGCCAGGCTGGTGGGCGCAGGCAATGTCGCCAGGGCCGAGCACCAGGGTTTCGCAACCAAGGCGCTGAAGATAAGGCGCTTCGGTGCCGAACGCTACTGCTTCGGCACGATGACCGGTCAAACGTTCCGCCACCCGCACCAACTCGGCGTCTTCGGGCTGCTCAAA
Organism: Pseudomonas sp. NBRC 111138; assembly: GCF_001320835.1. Taxonomy (NCBI): domain Bacteria; kingdom Pseudomonadati; phylum Pseudomonadota; class Gammaproteobacteria; order Pseudomonadales; family Pseudomonadaceae; genus Pseudomonas; species Pseudomonas sp. NBRC 111138. The sequence goes on from NZ_BCBO01000005.1 coordinate 36,544, forward strand.
GGGTGGCACTTCGGGGAACAACGGCGCGTAGTCGATCTTGACCTTATGCCGCTCGGCCAGGGGTTCGAGCTTCTGGCGGATCGCGGCGCGCAGCACCTCGGGGTCCATGCCCGGCAGGGGTCGCAGGTCGAACTCCAGGGAGCACTGGCCGCAGATGCGGTTGGGGTTGTCGCCGCCGTGAATGCAGCCGAAGTTCATCGTCGGCTGCGGCACGCTGAATTGCGCGTTGCGGTACTCGCGCTGCCAGGCCAAGCGCAGGCCGCGCAGTTCGCCGATGGCGTCATGCATGGCTTCCAGGGCGCTGTGGCCCAGGCTGGGGTCCGACGAGTGGCCACTGCGCCCGAGGATCTCGATGCGTTCCATCATCACGCCCTTGTGCAGGCGGATCGGCTTGAGCCCGGTCGGCTCGCCGATCACCGCTGCACGACCTAATGGGCGCCCCGCCTCGGCCAGCGCACGGGCACCGGACATGGAGCTTTCCTCGTCACAAGTGGCAAGGATCAACAGCGGTTGCTTGAAGGGTTGGTCCAGCAGCGGCAACACCGCGTCGATAACCAGTGCGAAAAACCCCTTCATGTCACAACTGCCCAGCCCTACCCAGCGGCCGTCGACTTCCGTCAGCTTGAGCGGGTCGGTGCTCCACAGCGCCGCGTCATACGGCACGGTATCGCTATGCCCCGCCAACACCAAGCCACCGGGGCCGCTGCCGAAACTGGCCAACAGGTTGAACTTGCCGGGGCTGACTTGTTGGATATCGATGGCAAAGCCCAGGTCGCCCAGCCAAGCGGCGAGCAGGTCAATCACCGGGCGGTTGCTCTGGTCGAGAGACGCCTGGGTGCAGCTCACCGACGGCGCGGCGATCAAGGCGGCGAACTGCTCTTTCATGGACGGTAACGGCATGCGCGGTCTCCCAACTTCCCGGATGAACCTCACTATAGAGGCATCTGCGCAACACAATAAACCGTTGCGGCACGTTGCCGGGCTCAGTCCTGTACACTGCACGACCTTGGCAGCCACACTTTTCCCCGGCTGCGCTCCCGATCCTGGATTTTCCGGCCATGCAGAAAGAAACCGAAATCAAGCTACGCGTCAGCCGCGAAACACTCGCCGCGCTGCGTGAGCACCCGTTACTGAAAAAACGCAACAAAAGTGGCTGGGAACGCCGTGAGTTGATGAACCAGTACTTCGACACCCCCGAGCGTGACCTGGCCCAGGCCAAGGTTGCCCTGCGCCTGCGCAAGGACGGTGACGACATCATCCAGACCCTCAAGACCCGCGGCCAAAGCGTCGCCGGCTTGTCGGAACGCAACGAATACAACTGGGACCTGCCCAAAGCCAAGCTCGACGTGAAGAAACTCGATGGCGAGTGCTGGCCCGAGCAACTGGCCGAGCTGGACAAAAAGACTCTCAAGCCGATCTTCACCACCGACTTCGTGCGTGAACGCGCCGAGATCGCCTGGGGCCGTGGCAAGGCCAAGGTGGTGATCGAAGCCGCCCTGGACCTGGGCCATGTGGTGGTCGGCAAGCAGAAAGAAGAAATCTGCGAGCTGGAACTGGAACTGCGCGAAGGCGAACCGGCGGCCCTGCTGGAACTGGCCGCCGAGCTGGCCGCAACCCTGGCCCTGATGCCGTGCGACATCAGCAAGGCCGAACGCGGCTATCGCCTGTATGACGCCAGTAGCTATTCCCTGAGCCTGCCGGCGCCACAGATCCACGCCGAAATGCCATTGGACGACGCCTTCGCCGCGATCCTGTGGCACCTGCTGGGCAGCAGCCAGCGCCTGGCTGAGCAATACCGCTTCAATGGCCACTGGCGCCTGTTGCAGGACTGGGTCGAGAACCTCGGCGAGTTGCGCGCCCTGATCGGCAGCCTCGGCCAGGCCGCGCCACGCCAATCCACCAGCGAACTGCGCAGCGCCCTGGATGCGTTGCTGGAAGACTGGCGCCCGCTGGTCCAGGCCGGTGACGACGATGAAGACATTCGCAAAGCCGCGCCGGAACAGTTCATCGAAGAGCTGCAAGACGTGCGCTGGGGCCTGTTCTCACTCAACCTCTCGCGCTGGCTGCTGGCTCGCACCTGGACGGCCGAACGTAACGTGCGCGGCAACCGCCAGGGCGCTGCGCAAATTACCAACTGGCTGCCACGCCTGTTGGCCGACGACGCTGTCGCCCTGCAACTGCAGCGCTACCAGCAACAGCCGGAAGACCTGGCCGAGCAACTGCCGCGCATCGAACGCATCCAGGCCTGGCTGCACCATGCGCGCCATGTGGTGGACATTCCTGAGCTGGACCGTTTGTACGGCGAGCTGAACAAGCTGGCGCACCTGGCCAACCAGCCGATTACCGATGAATCGCTGGATGCGCGTATGCACCAGGCGATTGCGGTTTATCAGAATCGTGCCTGGAAGACCCTTCTGCGCCTGTAAGTCACTCTACCTGTAGGAGCGAGCTTGCTCGCGAAAAACCCGAGAGCGATGTGGGGAGCCAGGCTTCCCGCGTTATCGTTAACGATCTTCGCGAGCAAGCTCGCTCCTACAGTCAATGGCATGCCTGTCAGCGCAATACTGGCAGGCTGGTGGTGGACTTGATCTCCGACAGCGCCACAATCGAGTTGACCTCCTGAATCCCTGGCACCATCGACAACTTCTCGAAGAAAAACCGCTCGTACGCCTCGATATCCGAGGTGACGATACGCAGCAGAAAGTCCACCGCCCCCATCAGCACATAGCACTCCAACACTTCCGGAAACCCGCGAATCGCCTCGGTGAACTCGGTGAAATTGGAGCGACCGTGGGCGTTGAGTTTGACCTCGGCGAAAATCTGCGTGTTGAGCCCGATTTTCTTGCGGTCCAGCAGGGTGACCTGGCCGCGGATCACGCCCTCCTCCTTGAGCCGCTGAATACGCCGCCAGCATGGCGACTGCGACAGGCCGACCTGCTCGGCAATCTGTGCACTGGAGAGCGAGGCATCCTCTTGCAGCAAGGCCAGGATGCGGCGGTCGTAGGCGTCCAACTCATTGTGCATAAAAGTACCCATGAATAGGCTTATCTTGAATTGTTCTGGTCGATTTATCGCCAAACAGGCTTATTTTAGATAAGAAATCTCCCCAGGCGAATGTAAAAATTTCTCCAGTCTAAACTGGAGAGTCAGCATGCATGCCGTCGAAACCGCCTACCCCGCCACCCGCGTCGATGCGTGGGCCGCCAATAGCAGCCACTGCCAGGCGCACTATCGCATCGTCGCCGAGGCTGAACCGGACGTGCTGTGCCGGGTGCTGAACTACTTCGCGCTGCAATTGCTCACGCCCACCCAGGTCAGCATGAACCGGGAAGCCGACCTGCTGAGCATCGATATCGTGATGACCGGCCTGAGCTGGCACCGCGCCCAGGTGATCGGTGAAAAGATTCGAAACCTGATCAGCGTCTGCACCCTGGAACTGTGGTCCGCTGATTCCGAGCGGCCTCAAGCGCTGGCGGCGATGGCGCAGTAAAAACCGGCAATACAAGCGCCAGCAGGATCTTCAGCGGCTGGCTAGCCTGGGATTACCCCCACGCCCCAGGAAAACCTGCATGCCCGTCGCCACTCACGATCACCCCTTGGAACTGCAGCAATTATTGCCGGCGTTGGTCGAGCAAGGGCTGATCACGGCGCAGGCGGCGCAAAAGGTGGCGCCAGCGTCCGGCAGCCAGCATCCCTTGGAATGCATCGCAGCCCAGGGCCCTTGCGTGGAGACCTTGACCCAATGGCTGGCCCGGCAGGTAGGCCAACCTTACCTGCGCATCGACCCGTTGAAGATTGATGTGGCAGCCGTGGTGCCGTTGATGTCCCACGCCTTTGCCCAGCGCCACGGCATTCTCGCAGTCGCCGTCGATACTCACAGCGTGACGATCGCCAGTGCCCAACCCCATGTCACCACCTGGGAAGCCGGGCTGTCCCAGGTGCTCAGACGCACGATCAAGCGCGTGGTTGCCAACCCCAGCGATATCCAGCGCTGTATCAACGAGTTTTACCGTTTAGCCAAGTCCGTCAGCGGTGCGGATGAAAAGATGACGACGCCTGGCAATCTCGACTTGCTCAGCCTCGGCGCCAGCGACAAGGAGCCGGATGCCAACGACGCGCATATCGTCAACATCGTCGACTGGCTGCTGCAGTACGCCTTTGGCCAACGAGCCAGCGATATCCATATCGAGCCCTGCCGCGACCAGGGTCGGGTGCGCTTTCGCATTGATGGGCTGCTGCATGACGTCTATCAATTTCCCCCACAGGTCACCATGGCCGTGGTCAGCCGCCTGAAAAGCCTGGGGCGAATGAACGTGGCCGAAAAACGCAAACCCCAGGATGGCCGCGTCAAGACCCGGAACCCTGCGGGTGTCGAAGTGGAATTGCGGCTTTCGACCCTGCCCACGGCATTCGGCGAAAAACTGGTGATGCGAATTTTCGACCCACAAGTGCTGCTCAAGGACTTTGACCAGTTGGGTTTGTCCAGCGCCGACCAGCAGCGCTGGCACGCCATGACGCGACGCAGCCACGGCATCATCCTCGTCACCGGCCCCACCGGCTCAGGCAAGACCAGCACCCTCTACACCACCCTCAGGCAGCTGGCGACCCGCGAGGTCAACCTGTGCACGGTGGAAGACCCGATTGAAATGGTCGAGCCGGCCTTCAACCAGATGCAGGTCCAGCACAACATCGACCTCACGTTCGCCAGCGGCATCCGCGCCCTGCTGCGCCAGGACCCGGACATCATCATGATCGGCGAAATCCGCGACCAGGAAACCGCAGAGATGGCTATCCAGGCCGCGCTGACCGGGCACCTGGTTTTCTCGACCTTGCACACCAACGATGCACCCAGCGCCATCAGCCGCCTGCAGGAACTGGGCGTTGCTCACTATTTGATCAAAGCTACGCTCATAGGTGTGATGGCGCAGCGCCTGGTGCGGCTGCTGTGCAGCCATTGCAAGCGCCCGCTGGGCCAGGAGGACGCTGACGGCTGCGAAGCCGTCGGCTGTGCGCAATGCCGTGACAGCGGTTATCGAGGCAGGGCCGGGCTGTATGAAATCATGCTCATGGACCCGGCACTCCAAGCGCTGGTCACCCCGGGCGCGGACGTACAAGCGCTGCGCCGTGAGGCACTGGCGCAGGGCATGAGCAGCCTGCGCATGGCCGGTGTCGAGAAAGTGAAGGCCGGCCTGACCACGATGACGGAGGTATTGCGGGTCACGCCAGGGGATTCAGAAACAAATTCTTCGGGTTTGATCGAGTACTGAAACTGTTTAGTCAGTGATGGAACTGGATCGGGTTAACTACAATCAAAACGTACAGATAACCCACCGGAGTCACCCATCATGCGTCTCAAATATGCTGTCGCAACCCTCGCTGTGCTTTCCCTACCTGTCGGCTCAGCCATGGCCGATAGCTTCTGGCGTAATGTCATCTCGTCGGGCGCCACCACTGGCTCGACTTACCTGACCTTCAAGGACCACAAGCTGGTGGTCGCCGCCCAGGACGACGCGGGCAGCTTCGTCGCCAGCGACGGCGGCATTCGCGGCCCGTATCTGGAAGCGGCCATGCAGAAGGTCCGCGCCGATAACCCTGGCCTCCAAGCCACGGACATGGAACTGGCTAACGCCATCCTGGCGAAGAATGCTGTAACCGAGTAACAACTGCCCTCATAAAAAATGCCGCTTTCTCAAGCGGCATTTTTTTGCCTGCTGCATGACGAATCGTTCATGGATGACAGGCTATATTCAGTCTCAGCGTGCAACCATGCCCTACTGACTCGTCTATCTTTCATTGCCTACCTGAAACGGATGCCTTCTTCGTCATGAGCCAACAGCCCTTCCTGCCGTTTTCCAAACCGACCATTGATGAAGCCACCATTTCGGCGGTCGGCGATGTTCTGCGTTCCGGCTGGATCACCAGCGGACCAAAGGTGCAGGCGTTCGAAGCACAGCTGTCGGACTATTTTGGCGGCCGTCCGGTGCGCACCTTCAACTCGGGCACCTGCACCATGGAGATCGCCTTGCGCATCGCCGGGATCGGGCCTGGGGATGAAGTCATCACCACCCCAATCTCCTGGGTTGCCACGGCCAACGTGATTCTCGAAGTCGGCGCCACTCCGGTCTTTGCCGACATCGACCCGGTGACACGCAATATCGACCTGGCCCAGGTAGAAGCGGCCATTACTCCGCGCACCAAGGCGATAATCCCGGTCTACCTGGCCGGCTTGCCTGTGGATATGCCGATGCTCTACGCGCTGGCCAACAAGTACAACCTGCGTATTGTCGAAGATGCTGCCCAGGCCCTGGGGTCCAGCTGGGATGGAGAACGCATCGGCGCAACCGGCGACTTCGTGTCCTTCAGCTTCCAGGCGAACAAGAACATCACGTCGTCCGAAGGCGGCTGCCTGGTGTTGAACAATGCCGAGGAGGCCCGTCTGGCAGAGAAGTACCGACTGCAAGGCGTCACCCGCAGCGGCTTCGATGGCCTGGATGTGGATGTGCTGGGTGGCAAGTTCAACATGACCGACATTGCCGCCGCCATAGGCCTGGGGCAATTTGCGCACATCGAGAAGATCACCGCCCATCGTCAGAACCTGGCACGACACTACTTCAAATGCTTTGGCAGCGATTTCGAAGCCCAATACGGCGCGCAACTGCCGCCGGCCGACTTCGAAAACAGCAACTGGCACCTGTTCCAACTGGTATTGCCGGAGCGCCAGGATGGCCTGCCAGCCCGCGCCACGTTCATGGAACAGATGCAGGCCCACGGCGTGGGTATCGGCTATCACTACCCGCCGATCCACCTGCTGAGCCTGTATCGGGCACAGGGTTTCAAGGAAGGCATGTTCCCGGTGGCGGAGCGTGTTGGGCGTTTGATTGTGTCGTTGCCGATGTTCACGGCGATGACAGAGGCGGATGTGGAACGGGCTGTAGCGGCCGTTAAAGCCGTATTGAAAAGAGACTGATCACAACCGGCAGACACACCCCAATCAACTGTGGGAGCTGGCTTGCCTGCGATGCTGGCACCTCGGTGTATCGGTGATACCCGGGTGATCCAATCGCAGGCAAGCCAGCTCCCACATTGATTTGTGTCGTTGTAACTATGGCGTTTATTCGCCGATGGCGGCTTTGTAGCCCGCGGCATCCAGCAGCTTGTCCAGCTCGGCCTTGTCGCTTGGCTTGAGCTTGAAGATCCACGCGCCGTAAGGGTCAGAGTTCAACAGCTCAGGACTGCCACTCAAGTCCTCGTTGACAGCAATCACTTCGCCCGCAATCGGCGAGTAGATGTCCGAAGCGGCCTTGACCGACTCCACCACACCCGCTTGATCTTCAGCGGCAAACACCTTGCCCACTTCGGTCAGTTCAACAAACACCACATCACCCAAAGCTTCCTGTGCATGGTCGGAGATCCCGACGGTCACGGTGCCGTCAGCTTCCAGACGGGCCCATTCGTGACTTTCGGCAAAACGCAGGTCGGCAGGGATATTGCTCATAGTCTGTGTCCTCAAGATGAAATGTCAGCGGCCTTTGGCCTGCCGGAATTGGTTAGATCAGGGTTTTGCCATGACGCACGAAGGTCGGCTTGACCACTCGAACCGGATACCACTTGCCGCGGATTTCCACTTCGGCCCGGTCGGCAGTCGCCGTCGGCACACGCGCCAGCGCAATGGATTTGCTTAGCGTAGGCGAGAAACTACCACTGGTGATCTCTCCTTCGCCAACATTGGCGATACGAACCACCTGATGAGCACGCAGCACGCCACGCTCTTCGAGAACGAGCCCCACCAGTTTGAACTGCACGCCGGCCGCTTTTTCTGCTTCCAGCGCAGCGCGGCCAATGAAGTTACGCTCGACCGGTTCCCAGGCGATGCTCCAGGCCATGTTGGCCGCCAGGGGCGAGACGGCCTGGTGAATATCCTGGCCATAGAGGTTCATGCCAGCCTCAAGGCGCAAGGTGTCGCGCGCACCGAGACCGATGGGGGAAATGCCCGCGCCCACCAGATCGTTGAAAAAGCCCGGTGCCTGATCAGCCGGCAGCACGATTTCGAGGCCGTCTTCGCCGGTATAGCCGGTGCGGGCGATAAACCAGTCACCGTCGGCCCGGCCTTCGAACGGCTTGAGCTGGTGGATCAGGGTGCCACGGGACTGGGTCACCAGTTCGGCGATTTTCTGCCGGGCGTGGGGGCCTTGGATGGCGAGCATGGCCAACTCTGACCGCTCATGCAGCTGCACTGAGTAGGTGCCCAGTTGCGCCTGCATCCAGGCCATGTCCTGATCGCGGGTGGCGGCGTTGACCACCAGGCGGTAACCGGTTTCGGTGCGGTAGACGATCATGTCGTCCACCACCCCGCCCTGCTCGTTGAGCATGGCGCTGTATAACGCACGGCCACAGCCATGCAGTCGGTCGACATCATTGGCCAGCAGGTACTGGAGCCATTCCTTGGCCTGGGGGCCGGTGACATCGATCACGGTCATATGAGATACATCGAAGACCCCGCAGTCACGTCGCACCTGGTGGTGCTCTTCAACTTGCGAGCCGTAATGCAAAGGCATATCCCAACCGCCAAAATCGACCATTTTCGCGCCGAGGGCGAGATGCAGGTCATACAGAGGCGTACGCTGTCCCATGGGTTTCTCCTTCCGGGCTTGGCGAAGGCGCGCAGAGCTGCCACTTGCGCTGAACACCTCGTACTACAAGGCCCGCAGCCACATACAGCAGGTCGATCCGAAAGACGGAGCGCACCGAATGCCGCGCATTGTAGCCTCAAGCCGTAGGACTGGCACCTAACCGATTTGCCGAGCCGAGCGACGAATCAGCCCGATGACCGGCAACAAGCCAACCAGCACAAGGGTCAGCGCCGGCAAAGACGCCCGCGCCCATTCGCCTTCACTGGTCATTTCAAAGATGCGGACCGCCAGGGTGTCCCAACCAAACGGGCGCATCAGCAAGGTGGCGGGCATTTCCTTGAGCACATCCACAAACACCAGCAGCGCTGCGCTCAACGTGCCCGGCAGCAATAACGGCAGATACACTTTGCAAAACAGCCGTGGGCCGCTCACGCCAAGGCTGCGTGCCGCTTCGGGCAGTGACGGACGGATTCGCGCCAGGCTGTTTTCCAGCGGCCCGTAGGCCACCGCCAGGAACCGCACCAGGTACGCCAGCACCAGTGCCGACAGGCTGCCCAGCAGCAAAGGCTTGCCCGCCCCGCCCAGCCATCCGGAGAGCGGCACCACCAACTCGCGGTCCAGGTAACTGAACGCCAGCATGATGGACACCGCCAGCACCGAGCCTGGCAAGGCATAGCCGACATTGGCCAGGCTGATACCGGAGCGAATCGCCCGGGTGGGCGCCAGACGGTTGGCAAAGGCCAGTATCAGCGCCACGCTGACAGTGATCAGCGCTGCGATACCGCCCAGGTAAAGGGTATGCACGATCAGCCCGGTGTAACGTTCATCCAGGTCGAAGCGGCCACGCTGCCAGAACCACGCCACCAGTTGCAGCATCGGAATCACGAACGCACAGGCGAAGACCAGGCTGCACCACGCGCTGGCCGCCACGGCTTTGAACCCGCGCAGGTGGTACAACGCCTTGCCCCGTGGGCGCTCATTGCTCGGTCGGCTGGCCCCGCGCGCACGTCGCTCGCCATACAGCACCAGCATCACTACCAGCAGCAGCAGGCTGGCCAGTTGCGCGGCACTGGACAGGCTGAAAAAGCCGTACCAGGTTTTATAGATTGCGGTGGTAAAGGTGTCGAAATTGAACACCGAGACCGCACCAAAATCCGCGAGCGTCTCCATCAGCGCCAAGGCCACACCGGCACCAATCGCTGGCCGCGCCATTGGCAATGCCACGCGCCAGAACGCTTGCCATGGCGATTGCCCCAGCACCCGCGCCGCTTCCATCAAGCCTTTGCCCTGGGCCAGGAACGCGCTGCGCGCCAGCAGGTAGACATAGGGGTAGAACACCAGCACCAACACAATGACCACGCCGCTGGTAGAGCGTACCCGCGGCAAACGCAGCCCGGTGCCGAACCACTCGCGCAGCAGGGTTTGCACCGGACCGGCGAAATCCAGCAGGCCCACGAACACAAAGGCCAGCACATAGGCAGGGATTGCAAAGGGCAACATCAGTGCCCAATCGAGCCAGCGCCGCCCGGGGAACTCGCACAGGCTGGTCAGCCAGGCCAGGCTGACGCCGAGCAGCGTCACGCCCAGGCCGACACCGAGCACCAGGGTCAAGGTGTTGCCCAGCAAGCGGGGCATCTGAGTGTCCCAGAGGTGCGACCAGATCTGCGGGTCGATGCTTTGCCAGGACAGCAGCAGCACGCTCAGCGGCAACAGCACCAGGGCGGCGACGCTGAAAACCGGCAGGTACCAGCGACGTTGGGCGGGGTGGGCCAAGAGCAAACTCTCTGTAAACAGGCTATCTGAAGGCAGACAAAAACAGTGTGGGAGGGGGAGGCCCTGATGCCTGTAGGAGCGAGCTTGCTCGCGAAAAACTCACAGACGCCGCGTTTATTCAGAAAACACGCGTTATCGTTGACGTTTTTCGCGAGCAAGCTCGCTCCTACAGATATTAGGGCTTGCCTCCTACAAATTGTACTCAGTTCCAGCCAGCGCGATCCATCAGGCGAATCGCTTCGGCCTGGCGCTTGCCTGCCACTTCCACCGGCAAGGTATCGGCCACGAACTTGCCCCAGGTCGCCACTTCCGCCGATGGCGGTACCGCCGGGTTGGCCGGGAATTCCTGGTTGACGTCGGCGAAGATCTTCTGCGCCTCAGGCGTGGTCATCCACTCCACCAGCGCCTTGGCCGCTTCCGGGTGCGGTGCGTGCTGGGTCAGGCCGATGCCAGAGAGGTTCACATGCACGCCGCGGTCGCCCTGGTTCGGCCAGAACAACTTCACTGCCAGGTCTGGCTTCTGCTTGTGCAGGCGACCGTAGTAATAGGTGTTGACGATACCCACGTCGCACTGCCCGGCGTTGATCGCCTCCAGCACGGCGATGTCATCGGAGAACACGTCGGTGGAGAGGTTATTCACCCAACCCTTGATGATTTCTTCGGTCTTGGCCGCGCCATGGGTCTCGATCAACGTGGCGGTCAGCGACTGGTTATAGACTTTTTTCGCCGTGCGCAGGCACAGGCGGCCTTCCCACTGCTTGTCGGCCAGGGCTTCGTAGGTGGTCAGGTCGCCCGGCTTTACCCGGTCGGTGGAATAGGCGATCGTTCGCGCACGCAGGCTCAAACCGGTCCAGGCGTGGGCCGATGAGCGATATTGCAGAGGAATGTTCTTGTCGATGACAGGAGAGGTGAACGGTTGCAGGATGCCCATCTGCTCGGCCTGCCAGAGGTTACCGGCGTCAACGGTGAGCAGCAGGTCGGCGGTGGCGTTCTCGCCCTCGGCCTTGATGCGCTGCATCAACGGGGCTTCCTTGTCGGTGATGAACTTGACCTGTACGCCGGTCTTTTTGGTGTAGGCGTCGAACACGGGCTTGATCAGTTCGTCGATACGCGAGGAGTAGACCACGACTTCGTCGGCCGCCTGCACGGTGGTGCTGCCGATCAGGGTGAGTGCCAGGGCAGTCAGGAGGCGCTTGGGTGCCAACATGGGTGCGGTCTCTCATTTGCAAATGGAGGGCAAATGATAAGGACTCACATTTGGTAACGCTTGGTGGAGGCGTTACCAGATGTTGCACAGCCAGAATATGCGCTGGAGCTGATGGCCTCATCGCGGGCAAGCCCGGCTCCCACAGAGGGTTGTATTGTCAGTTCAGGGTTTGGCGAGTTCGGGGAGATCGCCAGTCAATCCCAGTGCCTGGCGCACAAACACGGCTTTGGCTTCGGGCATCTGGTCGACGATTTTCAAACCCGCGTTGCGCAACCAGCGCAGCGGCAGTTGATCGGCCTGGAACAAGCGCTCAAAGCCTTCCATCGCCGCCATCAGCGCCAGGTTATGGGGCATGCGGCGCCGCTCGTAACGGCTCAGCACTTTCACATCGGCCAGGCGCTCGCTGCGCTCGGTCGCCGCCAACAGCACTTCGGCCAGCACGGCTGCATCGAGGAACCCCAGGTTGACGCCCTGCCCCGCCAACGGGTGAATGACGTGGGCGGCGTCGCCGATCAACGCCAGGCCTTCGGCCACATAACGTTTGGCATGGCGCTGGCGCAACGGTACGCACACACGCGGGTCGGCACTAACCACAGTGCCCAAGCGCCCCTCGAAGGCACGCTCCAGTTCCCGACAGAAGCGTTCATCATCCAGCGCCATCAAGCGCTCAGCCTCCGCGGGCGTGGTCGACCAGACAATCGAGCACCAGTCTTCCTGCCCATCGCGCACCAGCGGCAGGAACGCCAACGGGCCGGTGTCGGTGAAACGTTGCCACGCGGTGCGCTGGTGCGGCTGACTGCTGCGCACGCTGGTGACGATGGCGTTGTGCAGGTAATCCCATTCGCGGGTAGGTGTACCGGTCAGGCGGCGTACGGCGGAGTTGGCACCGTCGGCGGCCACCACCAGCGGCGCGCGCAGCTTGCGGCCGTCGGCCAGGGTCAACAACCAGTCATCGCCGGATCGGCGCATCTGTTCCAGGCGCGCATTGGCCAGCAGGCCGAGGTCGCAGTCATGCAGGCGATCGAGCAAGGCATCCTGCACCACGCGGTTCTCGACGATATGCCCAAGCACCTCCGCATGCACGCTGGCCGCCGAGAAGTGGATCTGCCCAGTGCCGCTGCCGTCCCATACCTGCATTTCGCCATAGGGGCTGGCACGCCGCTCTACGATGCCGTCCCACACGCCCAGGCGCTCAAGAATGCGCTGGCTGGCCGCCGACAGCGCGCTTACCCGTGGTTCAAACGCCGCAGCCGGTTCAAACGGCTTGACGCTCAACGGGCTGCCGTCGAGCAGCAGCACCTGCAGGCCACTGCCCTGCAACGCCAGCGCCAGGGCGCTTCCGACCATTCCGGCCCCGACAATCAGCACATCTGCGCGCATGTCCATATTCAAACCTGTCTCGCTGGCGGCTTGCGCCGCACATAAAGGGTTTTGTCGACCCGCGCCACCAGGGTGCCGGAGCCGTCATGAATCTCGACCTTGAGGTGGGGCAGATATTTCTCGCCACCTGCGGTCTGGCGCCGGATTTCATCGAGCAAAGTGTCGTCGATGGAGAATTCGGCATACACCGGGCCTTTGCCCGGCGAGATGAAGTCGATACTCGCAGCCTTGTCCCACACGATGTAGTCGCGGCCCAGGTTTTCCATCAACAGCAACATGTAGAACGGATCGACCATCGAATACAGGCTGCCGCCAAATTGCGTACCGACGTAATTGCGGTTGTACCAACCCAGGCCCATGCGCACCTTGGCATGCCGGAAGTCGGCACTCAGTGCCTGCACCCGCACCCCGGCGCCGAGGTACGGCGGGTACAGGGTGAGGAACCAGCGCAACAGCCGCGCCTTACCCACGCGTTGGGTTAGCCACTTACGCATCGGAACGCGTACCCAGGCCCATGGCCTGGCGGGCGAACCAGCGTTTGGCTGGTGGCAACAGGTCGAGGCCGAGCAAGCCCATATTGCGGCCCAGCGCCACCAACGGTTGGGCACTGCCAAACAGGCGCGTGACCTGGTCGGAGAAGCCTACGGTGAGTTGCTGGTCCAGGCGCTGGCGCTCGCGATAGCTTTGCAAAGTCGCCAGGTCACCCGGCACAGCAGGCCCGGCCAGCAGCGCTTCGGCCAAGGCATTGGCATCGCGCAGAGACAGATTGAACCCCTGCCCGGCAATCGGGTGCAGGCTATGGGCGGCATTGCCGAGGACCGCCAGGTGCGAACGCACTTGCTCTTCGGCTTCCACCAGGGTCAACGGGTACAGGTGGCGGGCACCCACTTGCTTGAGGGTGCCCAGGCGATACCCGAACACACCCTGCAGTTCGCTCAGGAAGCTACGCTCGTCGAGGCTGGCCAAGCGCTGGGCGTCCATGCCGATGCGGGTCCAGACCAGCGCGCAACGGTTGTCCGGCAGCGGCAGCAAGGCCATGGGGCCTTCATCGGTAAAGCGCTCGAACGCCTCGCCATTGTGCGCTTCGCTCGGGGTGATGTTGGCGATCAGCGCGCTCTGGTTGTAGGGCCGGGTTTTCACGCCAATGCCCAGTTGCTCTCGCAGGCCGGAACGGCCGCCATCGGCCAGTACCGCAAGGTCGCATTCCAGCACGGTTTCATCGTTGAGGGTCAGGCGATAGCCATCGGGCAGAGGCTCCATGCGCGTGACTTCCGCCGGGCAGCGCCAGCTCACCACGTCCTTGTCCAAGCCTTGCCACAGGCATTGGCCGAGCCAGGCGTTTTCCACCACATAACCCAGGGCTGGCACGCCCTCCTCCATCGCGGACAAACGCGCGGTGGAGAAGCGCCCACGGTCCGATACATGGATCTGCTTGATCGGCTCCGCACGTCGGGAAATGGCATGCCACAGGCCCAGCCGCTGGTAAATCTGGCGCGCGCCAAACGACAGCGCGGAAGAGCGCGCATCGTAGCTCGGTTGGTAACTGTCGCCCGGTGCAAAGGGCTCGATCAGCACGATCTTCCAACCCCGCGCCTTGGCCCCCGCTTGCAACGCCAGGGCCAGGCTGGCGCCCACCAGGCCACCGCCGATAATCGCCAGGTTGACCCGGCTCATCGGGCAGCCGCCATCAACGCCTCGATCTCGGCAACGGTCTTGGGCACGCCGCCAGTCAGGATTTCACAGCCTTGCTTGGTCACTACCACGTCGTCCTCGATGCGCACGCCAATGCCACGCCATTTTTTTGCCACGTTCTGGTTGTCCGGGGAAATATAGATGCCCGGCTCCACGGTCAAGGCCATGCCCACTTCCAGCACGCGCCATTCACCGCCCACTTTGTACTCGCCCACATCATGCACATCCATGCCCAGCCAGTGGCCGGCACGGTGCATGTAGAAGGCGCGGTAGGCTTCGCTGGCGATCAACTCGTCAACGTCACCTTGCAACAACCCCAGCTTCACCAGGCCGGCGGTGATGACCTGCACGGTCGCCTCATGGGCCTGGTTCCAATGTTTGTTCGGCGCGATCTGCTTGAAGGCGGCTTCCTGGGAGGCCAGCACAATCTCGTAGATCGCCTTCTGCTCCGGCGAAAACTTGCCGTTGACCGGCCAGGTACGGGTGATGTCGCTGGCGTAGCAATCGATCTCACACCCGGCGTCGATCAGCACCAGGTCGCCGTCCTTGAGCACCGCGTCATTCTGCTGGTAATGCAGGATGCAGCTGTTGCGCCCGGCGGCGACGATGGAGCCATAGGCCGGCATCTTCGCGCCGCCTTTGCGAAACTCGTAATCCAGCTCGGCTTCCAGGCTGAACTCATGCAGGCCGGCACGGCTGGCCTGCATCGCCCGCACATGGGCCGCACAGGAAATTCGCGCTGCCTCGCGCATCACCTTCACTTCTGCCGCCGATTTATACAGGCGCATATCGTGGAGCAAATGATCCAGGGCAACGAATTCGTTCGGCGGCTGGGCGCCCAGGTGTGCTTTTGAACGGATCACGTTGATCCACTCCATCACGTGCCGGTCGAACTCGGCATTGCTGCCCATGGCCGAGTACACACGGTCGCGACCTTCGATCAGGCCGGGCAGGATGTCGTCGATATCGGTAATGGGGAAGGCGTCATCCGCGCCAAAGTCGCGAATCGCGCCCTCGGTGCCCGCACGCAGGCCGTCCCACAATTCGCGCTCGGCATTGCGCTCGCGGCAGAACAGCACGTACTCGCCGTGTTGGCGACCGGGCATCAGCACGATCACCGCTTCGGGCTCGGGGAAACCGCTCAGGTACTGGAAATCGCTGTCCTGGCGGTAAACATGCTCGACATCGCGGTTGCGGATGGCCACGGCGGCGGCCGGCAGGATCGCGATGCTGTTGGGTTCCATCTGCGCCATGAGCGCCTTGCGGCGACGGGTGTATTCCGCTTTGGGGATATGAATCATGGGCAGATGGGCTTCCTTTCTTTAGTGCAACGACGGCTTGGCAGCGACCGGCTCAGCGGACTTCTTGGTCTCGGTGAACAGCAGCAACGGCGCGACGCGCAGGTATTCCATGACTTCCATGTAGTCGCCTTCGCCATCTTCGGACTCTTCCAGGGCATCTTGCACCTGTGAGATCGCCGCCAGGTCCTGCAGCACTTCCTTGGCGTCGGTGCTCAGCTCCAGGCCGCCGGCATTCACGCCGAAACCGTGGAGGAAACCCTGGCACCATTGGCCCAGGGCAGCAGCGCGCTCGGTAAGCGGCGCGTCATCGGTCGGCAGCAGCAGGACCACGGTGACGTCGTCACCGGTCAACTCGCCCTTGACCATCTCTTGCAGGCCGATCAACGCATTGCGCACGTTCTCGGTGGGTTCGGTTTCCAGCAACTCGGCCACATCGGCCAGCCAGTTGTCGGCATCAAAGCCCACACCGGTGCAACTGCGGCCCAACAGCACGCCGTGCAGTTCGGCAGGCGAGCAAGGGTGGCCGCTGGTGCTCAGCAGTTTGGAAAAAGCGTCGTACGGGGAATTTTGAATGGGCATGGTGAGCTAGGCGCCAGACGGCGCAATGTCTAGAATGGAGCGCTGTATCCTAGCACCGGCAGACGTACCAAGACTATCGAGGGCGTCAGATCGTTTATCCTGCAGTTGCCATTCATCAGACAAATCCAGTGGAACCCAATGGAAGACACCGACCTGCAAGCGCTGATGGCCAGACTCGAACTGCTAATTGATCGGGTCGAGCAACTTAAGAGTCAAAACGGACTCCTATTAGCTCAGGAAAAGACCTGGCGCGAGGAACGCGCTCACCTCATTGAAAAAAACGAAATCGCCCGGCGTAAGGTCGAATCGATGATTTCGCGCCTGAAGGCCCTGGAGCAAGACTCATGAGTTCAAGCAATAGCGTTACCGTGCAGATCCTCGACAAAGAATATTCGATCATCTGCCCCCAGGAAGAACGCAGCAACCTGGTGAGCGCTGCCCGCTACCTGGACGGCAAGATGCGCGAAATCCGCAGCAGCGGCAAAGTGATTGGCGCCGACCGCATCGCTGTGATGGCCGCGCTGAATATCACCCACGACCTGCTGCATAAGCAGGAGCGCCCTGACGTACAGGCCAGTGGTTCGACGCGCGAGCAGGTGCGTGACCTGCTTGATCGCGTGGATCTGGCGCTTTCCACCGATTCAGACACACCCAAGGGCTGATTGCCGAGCGGGTTTAAGGTATACTCGCCCCACTCCCTGGCGTGTTTGCCAGTCGGCGATGTCCCTGAGCCGATTCGCACTACCCTGGAAGTTGCACGTTGGGCTGGTGTGCATGTCCGCTAGACGGAAAGCCTTAAAGCCTACTGCTTCTTCCACCTTGAACTTTCGGGTTCAAGGGCTAAGTCGACAGCGGCTCTGTCGGGGAGCCTGAATTCCCAAACTCAATGCCAGTCCCCGGACTGGCATTGTTTTATGAGCCGAAAATCATGACCGAACCTGCGCCGCTATCTCGTCCGCAACTTCGACGCATGTTGCGCAAGGCCCGCCGCGCCCTCACGCCAAGCGAGCAGCGCCAGGCCGCTCAGGGTGTGTACCGGCAACTGGCACAGCACCCGCTGTTTCGCCGGGCCAAACATATCTCTTTATATCTGCCCACGGACGGTGAAATCGATCCGCGCCTGCTGCTGCGTGCGGCCCAGCGCCGCGGCAAAGCCACTTACCTGCCGGTGCTCAGCGCCTGGCCGCGCACCAAGATGGTGTTCCAGCGCGTACGGCCTGGGGATAAGTTGCTGCCCAACCGCTTTCGCATCCTTGAACCACGGGTCAATGCCCATCGTCAGCGCCAAGTCTGGGCGCTGGACCTGGTGTTATTGCCGTTGGTGGGGTTCGACGATGTGGGTGGGCGCCTGGGCATGGGCGGCGGGTTCTACGATCGCAGCCTGGCCTATCTTGCCCGCCGCCAGAGCTGGCGCAAGCCAACGCTGCTGGGGCTGGCCCATGAATGCCAGAAAGTCGAACGCCTGGCGCAGGCGAGTTGGGATGTGCCGTTGGCGGGGACGGTGACTGATACGCAGTGGTATGACGCACAAACGCCGCTGGAAACAGCGGCGCCTTGGTGAATGCTTGAGTTAACGCTTGAACGGTTGTGGCTGCTGCTGAGCCAGTTCAACCGGTGCATCGGTCTTGTTCGACCACAGGCTCTGGGCATAACCGGTGGTCACGACGCCCAGACCAAACAAAATAACCAAAATCCATAGTAAATCCGGCTTACGTTGCATCGATTGCCCCCCTTTCAGGCACCTCGTACACGATGACAACAACGTTCCAAAGTAGTCCGTTGCAGCTGCGTCAAGCTTAAAAGCGCGCATTCTGCGGTAACGTGAACCAACACGCAAACCTTGACGCCAACCGACTGTCGGTTTGTCATGCAATTGCCCGACAACTTGCCCAATGCCTTTTTCAGGAGCCCAACAATGGCCTACTGGCTGATGAAATCCGAGCCCGACGAACTCTCTATCAACGGCCTGGAGAAGCTCGGCGAAGCGCGCTGGGACGGGGTACGCAACTATCAGGCCCGCAACTTTTTGCGCGCCATGGCCGTGGGCGACGAGTTTTTCTTCTACCATTCCAGTTGCCCGGAGCCAGGGATTGCCGGCATCGGCAAAATCACTCGGGCCGCCTATCCGGACCCCACTGCGCTGGAACCAGAAAGCCACTATTTCGACGCCAAGGCCACCCCGGAGAAAAACCCGTGGAGCGCGATCGATGTCACACATGTGCAAACCTTCTCCAAGGTGCTGGGGCTCGGCTATCTAAAACAGCAAACTGCACTGGCTGAAATGCCGCTGGTGCAAAAGGGCAGTCGGCTTTCGGTCATGGCGGTCACACCGGAGCAGTGGGCAGCGGTCCTGCAGTTGCTTTAATTGACACTGGCTTCTTGCGGTGCCTGTCAGGGCCTCTTCGCGGGCAAGCCCGCTCCCACACTGGAAATGCGAGCCCCTGTGGGAGCGGGCTTGCCCGCGATAGTCGCGCAGCGACTTACTGGATGATCAGGTTGTTGAACAGCAGGTCTTCTACCACTGGCTTGCCGGTTTCATCGTTCATCACCTGCTGCGTTTGCTTCAACGCTTCCTGACGCAGCTTTTCCTTGCCTTCCACACTGCTCATGGTCTCGTTGGTCTGCTGGGTAAACAGCGCGACCAGTTGGTTGCGAATCAACGGGTCGTTGGCCTTGACCAGCTTCGCCGCCTCATCACCGGTCACGCGCAGTGCAATGTCGGCCTTGTAGACCTTGAGCTTGGCGGTGCCATCCAGGCCGTAATTGCCCACGAACGGCGGGCTCAGGCTGATATAGCTGACCTTCGGCGCCTCGCCCTCTTTGGCCTCTTCGGCCTGGGCTGCCATCGGCAAGGTCAGGGCCAGCATCAACAGGATCCACGCTTTCACAGTTCATTCCTCGAATTCGGTTGCCGGGTAGCATAACGCTAGCAAGGCTGAGCACAAGCTTATGGGGGCTTATCAGGCGCGGGCATGCTCGTTGACCCACGGGCGTTCCCTCCTACACTTATCGGCCACGACGCCAAAAGGAATAGTCCGATGAAAGCTGTGCTGTGCAAAGCCTTCGGCCCCGCCGAAACCCTGGTGCTGGAAGAGATCGCCAGCCCCGCGATCAAGAAGAACGAAATCCTGTTGGACGTGCACGCCGCCGGGGTGAATTTCCCGGACACCCTGATCATCGAAGGCAAATACCAGTTCAAGCCGCCCTTTCCGTTCTCCCCCGGTGGCGAAGCGGCAGGCGTGGTCAGTGAAGTGGGTGAGAAAGTCAGCCATCTGAAAGTCGGTGACCGTGTGATGGCGCTGACCGGCTGGGGCAGCTTTGCCGAGCAGGTCGCGGTGCCCGGCTATAACGTGCTGCCGATCCCGCCGAGCATGGATTTCAACACCGCCGCCGCCTTCAGCATGACGTACGGCACCTCCATGCATGCGCTGAAACAACGCGCCAACCTGCAACCCGGCGAGACCTTGCTGGTGCTTGGTGCGTCCGGCGGCGTGGGCCTGGCCGCCGTGGAGATCGGCAAGGCCATGGGCGCCCGGGTGATTGCCGCCGCCAGCAGCGCCGACAAGCTCGCAGTGGCCAAGACCGCTGGCGCCGATGAGCTGATCAACTACAGCGAAGCCAGCCTCAAGGATGAGGTCAAGCGCCTGACCGATGGCAATGGCGCCGATGTTATCTACGACCCGGTGGGTGGCGACCTGTTTGACCAGGCCATTCGTTCGATCGCCTGGAATGGGCGGCTGCTGGTGGTGGGGTTCGCCAGTGGGCGTATTCCTGAACTGCCGGTGAACCTGGCGCTGCTCAAGGGCGCAGCGGTGGTCGGGGTGTTCTGGGGCTCGTTTGCCCAGCGCCAGCCGCAGGACAATGCAGCGAATTTCCAGCAGTTGTTCACCTGGTATGGCGAGGGCAAGCTCAAGCCATTGGTGTCGCAGGTGTATCCGCTGGAACAGGCCGCAAAGGCGATCAATGATCTGGGACAGCGCAAGGCGGTGGGTAAGGTCGTCGTTCAGACCCGCTGAAATAGGGTCAGTGTGGGAGCTGGCTTGCCTGCGATAGCCATAGGTGTCTACACAACTTCGCAGCGACGCTGAACCTGTGGCGAGGGAGCTTGCTCCCGTGACGACCTACCAACCGACGCAGATCTGCCTGACACGCCACGATCCAAATGTGGGAGCTGGCTTGCCTGCGAAGTCGGCCTAACGGTCAACGCAGTTGGACCGGGTACATATCCTTTATTTAGGTAACGGCCACCTAGGGTTCCGCCCTGACGGCGGCTCACTTTCGAAAAGCGCGAAAGTAAGCAAAGCGCTCTTG